>CAWBFL010000067.1:0-25387 GCA_963787905.1 uncultured Acidobacteriaceae bacterium
GGGGCGAGCGTTTGCTAAGACGATGTTCTCGGAAGCTGCGCAACGGTACCAGGAACAGCATGGGTCGCGGGCGCAGTATGAGCGCGCCATGGAGCGGGCCCGAGCAGCGACGCGCTGGGGCAGATGGAGCGGGACTTTATCGCGCGGCGCGACAGCTTCTACCTGGCCTCGGTGACGGAGGATGGCTGGCCGTACATCCAGCATCGCGGCGGCCCCAGGGGTTTTCTGCGCGTGCTGGACGGCAAGACCCTGGCCTTCGCCGATTTCCTCGGGAACAAGCAGTTCATCACGGCGGGAAACCTGGCGACCAATGATAAGGTGGCGCTGTTCCTGATGGACTATCCCAATCAGGCGCGGTTGAAGATCATCGGCCATGCGCGCATCGTCGAGGGGGATCGAGAGTTGGAGGCGAAGGTGCGCGTGCCCGGGTATCCGGCCAAAGTGGAGTGGGCGATGGTGATCGATGTGGCGGGCTACGACTGGAACTGCTCCCAGCACATCACCCCGCGCTGGACCCAGGAGGAGATTGAAGCCGTGCTGGGAGATCGAGCGGACCCTCGGGGTTAGCGATGAGGGGACCGGCAAAGTACAAGCTCAGGGCTCTTTCACTTCGTTCAGAATGACGGCGCTTTACGGTTAGAATGGACGGATTGCCCTAGTTGAAGAGAGATTGATGACTGCGATTGCGGAAGACAAGAAGGCGCTGACGTTTCAGGAGCTGTTGTTTCGGTTGCAGAAGTTTTGGGCGGACCGCGGCTGCGTGCTGCAGCAGCCCTACGACGTCGAAGTCGGCGCGGGCACTATGTCGCCCGACACCTTCCTGCGCGTGCTGGGGCCAAAGCCCGTGCGCATCGCCTACGCCCAGCCCTCGCGCCGCCCCGCCGACGGCCGCTATGGCGAGAACCCCAACCGGCTCTTCCGCCATACCCAGCTGCAGGTCATCCTCAAGCCGCCGCCGGAAAATATCCAGGAGCTGTATCTCGAATCGCTCGAAGCCATCGGCATCGACCTGCGCGAGCACGACATCAAGTTCGAAGAGGATAACTGGGAGTGGCCGGTGGGCGGCGCCTGGGGCGTCGGCTGGCAGGTCATGATGGATGGCCAGGAAATTACCCAGTTCACCTACTTCCAGCAGTGCGGCGGCATGGACCTCGATCCCATCTCCGGCGAGATCACCTACGGGCTGGAGCGCATCACCCAGTTCCTGCAGGGCGTGGGCAGCGTCTTCGACGTGGTCTGGGCGATTGAGCCGCCCGCTCCCGGCGAGCCCGCCGGCCGCCAGGTCACCTATGGCGAGATGATGCTGCCGGGCGAGCAGCAGTGGTCGACCTACGGGTTCGACTACGCCAACGTGCCCAGCCTGTGGGAGCATCTCCGCCTTTACGAAGCGGAGTGCCTGGCGCTGCTCGAGCAGGCCCGGGCAATCTTCGGCGAAAACAGCACCGCGGATGAATTGACGATCAAGCGCTTTCCCGTGTTGGGCGCGTACGAGCTCGCGCTCAAGTGCTCGCACGTCTTCAATCTGCTGGACGCGCGCGGCGCCATCAGCGTCACCGAACGCGTCGGCGTCATGGCGCGAATCCGCGCGCTGGTCATCGGCGTCGCCAAGGCGTATGCGGAGCAGCAGGCCGCACTAGGCTGACGGAGCGAAACAACGCGTCTCGAACTCTAAGCTAAACAGCTCTCAGCTTACAGCTCGAGCAACGTGCTTTTGATCGTAGGAGGAGAGTTGCAGGACTTCCATCAATTGAACGTCTGGAAGAAGGCCCATTGCCTCGTGCTGCGCATCTACACCGCCTCCAAGGATCTCCCGGCAAGTGAGAACTTTGGTCTGGTTCTCAATCTGCGGCGCAGCGCCGCGGGGATCGCACGCAGCATCGCCGAAGGAGCCGGGCGCGATTCCGACGCGGAATTTGCCGCCGACGTGAAGAAGGCGCGAGCCGCCGGCCACGATCTCGAATACAACCTGCTCCTGTGCCAGGACCTCGGCTTTATGCCGAAGCCGCTCCACGATGAACTGAGCACCGAGGTCATCGAGGTGCGCAAAATGATCTCCGGCCTGGTCAAACGTATGTCCACCCCAGCTGAAACGCTACGATAGGATCCCATGGATTTTCTCTTTGAAATTGGTCTCGAAGAAGTCCCGGCGCGGATGATTGCCGGCGCCGAGGCGGAGTTGCTGCGCCGCGTCGTGGCCATGCTGCAGCGCGAACGGCTTGCGGCCAGCGGTGTCGCCGGCAAAAGCTTTTCAACCCCGCGTCGGCTGGCAGTTTCGATCGGCGAAGTCGCCGCGAGGCAACAGGATGTGACCGAGGAAGTGCTGGGTCCGTCCGCCAAAATCGCGTTCAAGGATGGCGCGCCCGGTCCCGCTGCGATCGCCTTCGCGAAGAAGGCGGGCGTGGCTGTGGCCGCGCTGAAGACCGTGACTACCCCCAAAGGCGAGTACCTGGCCGCCACCTCAGTGAAGCCCGGACGCAGCGCGGCCGAGGTAATTGCCGAAGAGCTGCCGAAGGAACTCGCCGGCATCTACTGGGCCAAGAACATGACCTGGCGCCCCGGCCGTCCGGAGCGCTTTGTGCGCCCGGTGCGCTGGCTGCTGTGTCTGCTTGGCAGCGAAGTCGTGCCGGTGAGCTTCGGCGGCAAGACCGCGGGCAACACCACGCGCGGCCACCGCGTGCTCGCCGGGGATGCTCCAATTCCCGTCGCCGCGCCGGGCGCCTACCAGCAGACCTTGCTGGCCGCGCACGTCATCGCCGACGTGGAGACGCGCCGGCAGAAGATTCGCAAGGCCCTGGACCACGTGACCCGGACGGCCGGTGCGGGGCTCCGCTGGCGCGAGGACCACCCCCTGGTCGATACGGTGACCCATTTGACCGAGTGGCCGTCGGTGATCGCGGGCGCCTTCGAGCCGGAGTATCTGGCCCTGCCGGAAGAGGTGCTGGTCACCGTCATGCGCGATCACCAGAAGTACTTCGCGGTCGACGATGCACAGGGCAAGCTGGCCCCGCACTTCCTGGCCGTGCTCAATACCGAGACCGACGCCAAAGGCGAGACCGTCATCCGCGATGGCAACGAGCGCGTCCTGCGTGCGCGCTTCAACGATGCCCGCTTCTTCTGGGAGTTCGATCAGCGCGTGCCGTTGATCGAGCGCGAACAGCTGCTGGAGAAGGTGACCTTCCAGAAGGAACTCGGCAGCTATGCAGCCAAGTCCGCGCGCGTGCTGGCCGTCGCCGAACGGCTGGCCACGCAACTCGCGGAACGCGCCTGCGTGCTCGACGGCCCCGCGCTGGTCGAGGCGGTGCGCCTGGCCAAGACCGACCTCACCACCGACCTGGTCAAGGAATTCACCGAGCTCCAGGGCGAGGTCGGCGGCCTCTACGCGCGCGCGCAGGGCCACGGCGAGAAGGTCGCGCTGGCAATCTACGACCAGTACCGCCCCGTCTCCATGGAAGACCGCGTGCCCCGCACCGCCGAAGGCGCAGTGCTGGCCCTGGCCGACAAAGCCGACACCATCGTCGGCATGTTCGGGCTCGGCCTCGAGCCCACCGGCTCCAAGGACCCATTCGCCCTGCGCCGCGCAGCCAATGGCATCGTCAAGATCCTGGCCGAGGCGGAGCCGGCGCTGCCGCTGACCCTCGGCGACGTGGTCGATGCGGCCGCGGCCAGCGAAGCCGTTCGCGTCAAGGTCGAAGTCTTCTTCGCCGAGCGGCTCGAGTTCTATCTGCGCGAAGCCAAAGGCCAGGCCTACGACGTGGTCAAAGCGGTGCTCGCAGCCGGCGCAAACGATGTTCGCGATGCCGTAGCCCGCGCCCAGGCAGTCACCGCCGTGCGCGGCTCCGAAGACTTCGCCGCGGTTTCAGCCGCCTTCAAGCGCATGAAGAATATCCTCTCGCAGGCCGAAGAGAAGGGCGATCTGCCGCAGGCAGAGCAAGGCGAGGCCGGCGCTGCCCATCCGGCCGAGACGATTCTGACCGAACAGGCAGCGCAGATCGGCGAGGACGTCCAGCAGCTTGGCCGCGATTATGTCGCCGCGCTCGAAACCATCGCCACCCTGCGCCCCTACGTGGACGAGTTCTTCGATCAGGTGATGATCATGGATCCCGACGCGCGCATCCGCCATCGCCGCCTGCGCATGCTGCAGCGCATCCTGCTCACCTTCTCCGGTATCGCCGACTTTTCCGAGATCGTCACCCAGGGTTAGCGCCGTCACCCGAAGCGCGGGCTCAGCAGGATGTACTGCTCCAGCGTGCGTTGTTCCAGCACCGACTTGTCCGGGTTGGACTGCTTGTAGCGGATCTGCACCCGCTTGTCCTTCATGGTGCGCACAAAGTTGTCGGCGTCCGTTTCGTTGTTGAAGTCGTGCTCGTATTTGCCGGTGCGGTATTCCCCGACGAAGTAGGTGTACGCAAGCGTCGCATGGAAGTGAGACGTCTTGGGGATGGGCTTCACCGTGCCGCTCTGGATGCACCCTTCAACCGAGGGCCAGCCCTGCGCCGCGTTCTCGTCGCGGCTCTTGCGCCAGCGCCGGATGTGGATGCCGGCCCAGCCCGCCACGAAGGCCAGCGGCCACTTCAGGAAATAAATCCAGACATGGAGATAGCGCAGCAGATCGTGCCACGTCAGGGAAAGGCTCGCACTCATGCATGAAACCTTACCATGGCACATCGCGCCGCCATCCACGATTCGCGCGAAATACCCTCGCGGAAATCTCTAATGCACGCGCTGCAGCCGCGCGATCAGCTTCTCCGCCAGCGGCTCGCCGGATTCGGTCCACAGCAGCCGGCTGGAGATGCCGCAGTTCTTCTCCACCAGCAGCGTGAAGGCCAGCAGCTTTTCAATATTCTGCTGGATGTGCGCCTGCGCTTCTTCGTCCAGCGGTTCGTCGTCGTCCGCCTCCGGCACCCACGGAGTGTCGAGGCCGAAGTCCACCAGGATGTGCCCGTTCTGCTCGTACCCGGCGACATCGAAGTTGGGGCCGAAGCCGAGCACGCGGACGGTATGCAGGCGTGGCTTCCACAGCGCATCGGGATCGTGCAGCAGCGGGTCGTCCAGGTCGGCCTCGGACTCGTGCGGATCGTCGGCCGCCGGTGCCAGGTTCAACCGGTCGTAGGTGGCAGGCGGCTCTTCCGGAGCCCACAGGTGCCAGCGCATCTCGAACTCGTAGGCCATGTCGTCGTGCAGTTGTTCGGTGGCCTCGGCGACCGCGGCTTCAATGGCTGCGTCGGTCGCACTCGCGGCGCTGGCGTTGTCCGGCCGGTCGATCCCCGTGCCCTGGCCGGTGTCGACATAGATGCGCTGGTACGCCGGCGGCTGGGTGAAATTGATCGGGTACGCCGTCGCCGCCGCTACCCGCTTGCCGCCCACCAGCGCAAACTGGCGCAGCACGCCCGAGAGCGCGCCCGGCAGCGCCTCCAGGCGGAAGTTCGGATACCACAGGCTCAGATAAAGGCGATCGGCCATTGCGGTTCATTCTAGAGCATTTCTTGCGCGCGGGTGAGAAGATGGAAGAGGCGGACGGATGCGCAATCGGGTAGAGAGACTGAGGATGTGGTTGCTGGGGAGCGCGGTCTTCCTGATCCTGGTGATCGCTGCGTTCATCGGGACTGCGCATTATGTGCGGCATCGTCTGAAAAATGCCCTGACCAAGCTCGGCGTCACCGTAACCGAGGGCGCCAACGGCTACACCCTCTCGCGCTCCGACGGATCGCGAACCCTGTTCACCCTGCATGCCGCGCGCTGGGAGCCGGTCCCCAATTCGAACGGCGTCATTGCCCTGCACGATGTTTCGATCGTGCTGTACGGCAAGAAGGGCGACCGCAGCGACCGCATCTACGGCGACGATTTCGAGTACGACAAGAATGCCGAGGTGGTGCGCGCCAAGGGCCTGGTGCATATCGATCTGCAGGCGGCCGGCGGCCAGCCGAAGGCCCCCGCCGCCAACCCCTCGGGCCCAGCGAATGGTGCGGCCACAACCGATCGGCAGCCGGCCGCGGGGACGGATTCGAACGGAAAGGTGCTCCATGTCACCACCAGCGGGTTGGTCTACATGGAAAAGCTGGGGGTCGCGGCGACCAGCGAGTACATCGAGTTCAAGGTAGCCGGCATGACCGGCCACGCTACCGGCGCCGACTACACCAGCGACTCCGGCATGCTGATGCTGCACTCGGCGGTCAGCATGAGCGGGATTACCGGCGGGCGGCCGGTGACGCTGGACGCAACCACGGCTGAATTCGACGATCGCGACCATGTCACCTATCTGACCCAGGCGAAGTACGACTCGCAAGGACGGACGGCAGCGGCGGACCAGGCCACGCTGCATGCGCGCCCCGACGGAACCCTCGCGCGAATCGAGGCGCAGGGCAACGTGACCGGCAGCGTCAACGGTGCGACCGTCACTTCGCAGCATGCCGATGTGGCCATGAACGCCGCCGGTCAGCCCCAGACTGCGGTGCTGACCGGTGCGGTGAAGTATGCGCTGGATCAGCCTCTGCGCCAGGTGCGCGGAGAGGCGGATGCAGCCACCATCAACTTCGATGGGCAGCGCAAGCCGCAGCCGCAGCATGCGCTGTTAACCGGGGCCGTTCACATGACCGAGCGGACGCGCGCGACCGGGGCGGCGCGCGAGCCGTGGAGTACCCGCGACCTCACAGCAGCCAGATTCGAGGCGGCGCTGGTGCCCGCCGGGCCGGGCAGGTCGCAACTGAAGGACGCCGAGGCAACCGGAAATCCGCACCTGACGCTGGTCAACAACGGCAGCCTGGCGAGCCGGGCCGGCGAGGGAACCACGGAGTTATTCGCCGACGATCTGAAGGCGCACCTGTTGACCGCCGGCGATGCGAAACAGCCGCCGCAGTTGGACACGCTGGCTGGCCGCGGACATACGCTGCTGCGCCAGGTGAGCGCGGACGGGATCGAGCAGGTCAGCAGCGGCGATACGCTGGACGCGAAATTCCGGCAGAGGCCCGTGTCGAAGGTGACGAAAGCGCCGCCGGCGACCGCTGCGACCAACGCCAAGGGGAGCCCGGCGTCGGGTCTCATGGGCGAACAGATCGCCGACACCCTGTCCAGCGCGGTGCAGCAGGGGCACGTGACCCTGCTCCGGCGGGTTCCGGCAAAGCCAGGCCCCAAGCCGCACGAGGATGTGGAACATGCGGTTGCGGAGCAGGCTGCGTATGACGGCGATGCCGATCGCGTGACCCTGACCGGCGCCGTGCAGTTGACCGATGCCGGCAGTGTGCTGTGGGCGAACCAGGTGGCGCTCGACCATAAGACCGGCGACGCACACGCAGCCGGCGCGGTGAAGGTGGATTATGTGCAGGAAACTTCCGCGCAGTCCAGTAGCGCCCATCCCGGAGCGGCTGCAAGTCGAACGCAGCCGCCCGCCGAGCCGACCCACATCCTGGCCGAGCAGGGCGATATGGAGCGCGCAACGGATACCGCCACCTTCCACGGCAATCCTGCGCGGCTATGGCAGGGGGCTTCGCAGGTGCAGGCACCGGTGATTACCCTGGAGCGCGCGCAGAAGCGGCTGATCGCGCGGGGCGAGGCGTCCACCGGGTGGTCCGCGGCGCAGCAGGCAGCCCAGGTGCACACTGTGCTGGTCAGCGCAGGGGCAAGTGAAGCAGGAGCGGCCGCTGGCCCAGGCAAGCCCGCCGCGACTCAGGCGTGCGCGAATGCAGCGGGGAAGGCCGGGGCCGGGAAGCCGGGCGCATTGGCGCCGACGCAGAATGCGGTGCGCATCGCCAGCGGCGGCCTGGTGTTTTCCGGAATCTTGAACCAGGCGGACTTTACCGGAGGCTTTCGCGCCGAGACCGCCGACGGCACCATCCAGGCAAATGCCGGCACCGCCTACCTGCAGCCGTCCGGCAGTGCCGGCAATCCCGCTCAGGGCGCCGACCCGGTCGCGAATGGCGCGCCCGCCGTGCCCTCGCTTACCGGCCGCGTCGAACGGATCGTCGCGGCCGGACATGTCGCCATTCAGCAACCCGGCATGCGCGCCACCGGCGAGCGCCTGGTCTACACCGCCAGCGACCAGGTGTCGTTGTTGACCGGAGACAGCAAGAACCCGCCGCAGGCCGTCGACGCCAGGGGCACCACCACCGGAGCCGCGCTGCGGCTGCACAATTCCTGCGATGCCGCCGGCGGTGTTACTGTTGAGGCGTTGAGCGCAGTCCCCGGCGAGCCGGTGCAGCGGGTGCGCACCGACGCCCAGATCAGCGACGACGATAAGAAGGTGAAGCAATAAATGGGCTTTTTGCGAGTGAGTTCCAAATTGGGAGTCGAGCCTTTGAGGGATGAGACCGGCAGGGCAGCAGAGGAAAGGGTTGGCAAGACTGTGACCGGAACGGTGCGAACGCTCGAGACCGAGGAGATTGGCAAGGCCTATTCCGGCCGCCAGGTGGTTCGCGGCGTCAGCATGCACATCGCGCAGGGCGAGGTGGTCGGCCTGCTGGGCCCCAACGGCGCCGGCAAGACCACCTGCTTCTATATGATCGTAGGGCTGTTACGCCCGGATGCCGGCCGCATCGTGGTCGATGGCGACGAGATCACCCGGCTGCCCATGTACCTGCGCGCGCGCCAGTATGGCATCAGCTACCTGCCCCAGGAGCCGTCCATCTTCCGCAAGCTGACGGTCGAGGAGAACATCCTGGCCGTGCTCGAGGCGCAGCAACTCAGCTGGGAGAGCCGCCGCACCCGTACCGAGAAGCTCATCGAGCAGTTGAACCTCGGCCATGTGCGCAAAACCATGGGATATGCGCTGAGCGGAGGCGAGCGGCGCCGGGTCGAGATCGCGCGCTGCCTGGCCATCGAGCCCGCATTCATCCTGCTCGACGAGCCCTTCTCCGGCATCGATCCCATCGCCGTGCTGGAGCTCCAGGAGATTATCTTCGACCTGAAGATGAACGGCATCGGCGTGCTGATCACCGACCACAATGTCCGGGAGACGCTGTCCGTTACCGACCGCGCCTACATCATCAGCGATGGCCGCATCCTGTTCGCCGGAACGCCCGGAGAGCTGGGCCGGAATCCCGAGGTCAGACGAATTTACCTCGGCGAGAAATTCTCAATGGATTAAGATTTCGTCCCGTTGTCGGACGCTTTCCGGTGAGCGACAATGAGAAGTGCGGGCGGTCGATTCCCTTGGCGGAAGACCGCGGGCCAGCGGTAGGATGGGTGTATTCCACCGCACAGACTGATTGATTCAAAGGTGTTATTGCTTATCTCTCAACGTCAGGTATAAACGGAGCTATAGGCTCTGCACCTGCGTGGAGACAAGGATTCTACACGCTGCGCGAACCATCGGCAGCGTGTAGACTGTGCCCAGTTCCCCCGCGAGAATAAAGGCAGAGGGTCTGCCCGGCGATTGACTCTCTTGCTCGAGGCTCCGCGGGGAACAGAGCCTGAAGAGGTCATAGGATTGCTGCAACCGAAGCTCAATTTGAAAGTCTCGCAGCGCCAGGTGCTCACACCCGGGCTGGTCCAGATGGTCAGCGTCCTGGCCCTGAACAAGCTCGAGCTGAAGGAGATGATCAACACCGAGATGGTGGAGAATCCGGTGCTCGAGGAGGTGGAGGAGTCCACCGTCCCCATCGAGGAGCTGGCCGGGCGCGAGGCCGAACGCGAGCGCTCCGCCGAGGAGGTCGCGACCGAGCACGAGCGGGTGGAGAAAGATCCCTTCGACGAGGTCGATTTCGGCAGCTACTTCCAGGACTACCTGGACCCCGGTTTTCGCACCGCCTCGAACTTTGAAGAGATCGAGAAGCCCTCGTTCGAAAATTTCCTCTCCCAACCCAGCACGCTCACCGACCACCTGGACTGGCAGCTCGGCTCCATGAGCCTGGCTCCGGAGGTTCGGCTGGCCGCTGATCTGGTGGTCGGCAACCTCAACGAGGACGGCTACCTGACGGCGACCGACGAGGAGCTGGTAGACGGGTTCCTTCAGGCGCGAGGGCCGGCGCCGGCGCAGCCGATTCCCTTCGAGCGCGGCATCCGCAACCGCACCCCCTGGCAGGCGCACCAGCCCGATGCTGAGGCCGCTCTGGACCTGGCCGCAACCGCCGCGGCGGGCGCAGATGCCGGCCGGGCCGATGAGCGTGCCGCCGCGCTGAAGACGGTGATTGAGGCACGCGAAATCATCCATCTGCTCGATCCGCTGGGCGTCGGCGCGCGTGATCTGCGCGAATGCCTGCTGATCCAGATTGCCGCCCAGCGGCGCGAGGCCGAGCTGGTGCTGAAGCGCGGCCACGCCAAGGCGGCACGGCATTTTGAGGATGAAGAGGATGAGTTCGAGGACGACGCCGCCGCGGAGTCAAACCACGCGCATGGGCCGGTTTCGCTTACCCCCGCCCACACCGGTTTGAATGGCGCATCCCGCAACGGAACCGCGCCGGAAGCCCACGCTCACGAGGCCGCTTTCCGCAACGGCTCCGGCGGCGACATCTTTGAGATCGCGGCGCACATTATCGCCAACCACCTGGTGCTGCTGCAGAAGAAGGATATGCGCGAGCTGACCCGCAGTTGCGGGCGCAGCGCCGCAGAGGTGCAGACAGCCGTTGACCTGATCCGCACCCTCGACCCGCGGCCCGGCCAGCGCTACAACGTCAGCGAAACCCGCCTGATCGAGCCGGATGTGGCCTTCGTCAAGCGCGACGGCGAGTATGTGGTGCTCGTCAACGAAGAGGACATGCCCACCCTCCGCCTCAGCCACGCCTACCGCAGGATGCTGCGCGACAAGTCGGCGGAGAAGGATGTGCGCGAGTACGTCAAGGAGCGCTACAAGTCCGCCATTCAACTGCTGCGCAACATCGAGCAGCGCAAGAACACGATCGTCCGCACCTGCGAGGTCATCGTGCGCCGCCAGCAGGATTTCCTCGAACGCGGCGAGCAGGGGCTGCGGCCCATGATGATCAAGGAGGTCGCCGAGGAGATCGGCGTGCATCCTTCCACCGTCAGCCGCGCGGTTGCCAACAAATATGTGCACACCTCGCAGGGGGTTTACGAACTGCGGTATTTCTTCAGCGAAGGCGTAAACGGCCCGGAGGGCGCCGATCTGCCGCTGATCCTGTTGAAACGCAAGGTGAAAAAGCTGATCGAAGACGAAGACTCGCGCAAGCCGCTCACCGACGACCAGTTGGCCGCGGAGTTGCAGCGCCAGGGCATCCGGGTGACCCGCCGGACGGTGGCAAAGTACCGGGAAGATATGCAGATTCCCAGCACCCACCAAAGACGTGTACGCTGATACGCACCGGTTTGGTTCGCTCCGGTAAGGACGACACACGTGAGGTGAATGAATGATCATCGAGTACACGGGAAGGCAAACGGTCGTCACCCAAAAATACAAGGATCAGGCGGTTGCTTCGCTGATCGCAATTGAAAAGATCATCGGCCGCGCCACCGGCGCCAAGGTGATTCTGACCGTCGACAAGTACCGCAAGATCGCGGACGTCACGGTGAAGCAGGGCAGCCAGCACATGGTCGCCACCTGCGAGTCGGCCGACATGATGACCGCGCTGCGCGATGCGCTGGCTAAGATCGAGCAGCAGGCGGTCCGCCAGCGGCAAAAAGCAACCAAGGGAATACGCCGCCCGCGGCCGGTGGAGAAGTCGGCCGGATTCGGCGCCTCCATCGCGGCCGAGGCGAGCGCGTAAGCAGGGCGGCTCCTCCGCCCGGATGCTAGGATTCCACCATGCGAGCGAAGGACGTCCGGAAGTCGCGAAAGACTGTCCCCGAGCCGGTGAGTCTCGTCGAACACGGCGAACTGGTGATTCTCACCGGCATGTCGGGATCGGGCAAGCTGTCGGCGCTCAAGGCGTTCGAGGACCTCGGCTACTACTCGGTCGACAACCTGCCGCTGGAGCTCATTCCCCGCTTCGCCGATCTGGTGCGCCAGTCGGTGGAGATTGAGCGCGCGGCGCTGGTCGTCGATGTGCGCGAAGGCATGCGCCTCGACCGCTTTCCGGCCATTCTGAAGAAAGTGCGCAAGGTGTTGCCGACGCGCGTGGTCTTTCTCGAAGCCAGCGAAGACGCGCTGGTCCGGCGCTTCTCGGAGACCCGCCGCCCGCACCCGATGGGCCGCACCCAGACCGTGATCCAGGGCATTCGCGCGGAACGCAAGCGGCTCGACCCCGTCCGCAATGTCGCGGACATCGTGCTGGACACCACCAAGTTCAACGTGCACGAGCTGCGCGCGCACATCAACTCGCAGTTCGAGCGCGGCGAGGACACCAGAAACCTTACGATCTCCTCCACCAGCTTCGGGTTCAAAAACGGCGTGCCTGCCGATGCCGACCTGGTCTTCGATGTGCGCTTCCTGCCCAACCCGCACTTTGTGCCGGAGTTCCGCAAACTCACCGGGCGCCACCCCAAGGTTGCCAAGTACATCCGCCAGTTTCCCCAGACGCAGGAGTTCCTCGACAAGGCGACCGACATGCTGAAGTTCCTGCTGCCGCACTACATCGAGGAAGGCAAGAGCTACCTCACCGTGGCCTTCGGCTGCACCGGCGGACAGCACCGCTCCGTGTTCATCGCCGAAGAGATGAAGAAGCGGCTGGAGGCCGAGGGCCACCGCGTCAAGACCGCGCACCGCGACATGCCCCGATGATGCGGGGCCATGCAGCGGCTGCGCGCCGGAAAAACCAATAGAATTGACTGGATGAGCGAGACCCACACAAGTACGACAAGGGCGGGCGCAACGCGGAGACCTGGCGATGAGACGCATCTGGCGATTGCTCGGCTATGCCCGCCCCTATGCGCTCTATACGCTCGCCTCCCTGGTGACGACCGCGGTGTTCGCGGCGATGGCCGGCCTGCGGGTGATGCTCATCAAGCCCATCGTCGACAACGTGCTCAGCGCCAGGGACTCGCCGCGCCAGGTGCTGGTCTTCACCATTCCGCATACCCGGCGCGTGATCGATCTGCAGTTCCTCATTCCTCATCACTTTCACAACGCCTGGACCGTGGTTGCGGTCGCGCTGGTTGGATCGGCGTGATCAAGTCGGTCTGCGACTACCTGGGCACGCTCCTGGCGAATAAGTCCGGCTTCGGCATGATCACCGACCTGCGCAACGATCTGTACGACTCGATGATGCGCCGCTCTACCGCCTTCTTTCAGCGCCACACGTCGGGAACCCTCATCTCAACGCTGATCAACGACGTGGAGCGGGTACAGACCGCCATGGCGACCATCCTCAGCGACTTCTTGCAGCAGTCCTTCACCCTCATTGTGATGATTGGCGTGGTCGTCGTCACCGGCGGGACCATGGCGCTGGTTCTGCTTCTGTTCGTCCCCATCATCATCTATTCGTCGCGCAGGGTGGGCCGCAGCGTGCGCACCACCACCCGCCGCGGGCAGGACCGGCTCGCCGAAATCCAGAACATCGTGCAGGAGACCATCACCGGCAACGGCATCGTCAAGGCCTTCGGCATGGAGCACTGGGAGATGAACCGCTTCCGCCGTGCTTCCGACCGCCTGCTCAGCGCCAACATGCGCTCGGTTGCGGTGCAGGCCATCTCTTCGCCGCTGATGGACCTGCTCGGCGCTTTTCTGCTGGCCATGCTGCTGTGGTTTGGCCGCAATTTCTTTATCCTGCATGGCATCTCCGAGGGCACGTTCCTCACCTTCCTGGGCGCGGTCATCATGCTGTACGATCCCGTGCGCAGGATGCCCGGCTACTACAACAATATTCAGCAGGCGGCCGGCGCCAGCGAGTACATCTTCCGCTTTATGGATGCCGAGGACGACGTGGTCGAGAAGAAGCGCGCTCTGGTGGTGCGCGGATTCAAGGATTCCATCCGCTTCGAGCAGGTCGGTTTCGCCTACGAGAGCGAGGGCGAGATGAAGCCGGTGCTGCAAGGCATCGATCTCGAGGTCAAGCGCGGCGAAGTGATCGCCATCGTCGGGCCAAGCGGGGCGGGGAAGTCCACCCTGCTGAATCTGATTCCGCGTTTCTTCGACGTCACCGCCGGGCGCATCCTCATCGATGGCCGCGACCTGCGCGAGGTCACCCTGGCCTCGCTGCGCAAGCAGATCGGCAAAGTCACGCAGGAGACCATCCTCTTCAACGACACCGTGCGCAACAACATCGCCTACGGCCAGCCCGACATACCGCTGAGCCGGGTCCAGGAGGCGGCGCGCATGGCGCTGGCGCACGACTTCATCCTGCGTATGCCCGAGGGCTACGACACCATAATCGGCGAGAAAGGGGTGCGCCTGTCGGGCGGCGAGCGCCAGCGGCTGGCCATCGCCCGCGCCATCCTGAAAAACGCCCCCATCCTCATCCTCGACGAGGCCACCTCGGCGCTCGACACCGAGAGCGAGGCGTTTGTCCAGGCGGCCCTGGCCAACCTGATGCAGGACCGTACCGTCTTCGTGATCGCGCATCGCATGTCGACGGTGCGGCGCGCCGACCGCATCGTGGTGCTGGAAGACGGCCGCATCACCGAAGCCGGTACCCACGACCACCTGATGCAGCAGTCGGGAACCTACCGGCGCCTCTACGACCTGCAGTTCGAATCCGACCGGTTCGAACGGCGGGCCGCCACCGAAGCCGCCGAAGCCGAAGTTCTGGAAGGAATCAAGTGAGCGAATTGCCAGGTACGCCAGATGGGTCGGGGAGCAGTGCATCGCGCAGCGGCCCGAAGAAGATTTATTCAATGACCGGCTACGCAACCGCGCAGTCGGCGACCGAGGATGGCGTTGCGTTTACGCTGACCCTGAAGAGCGTCAACCATCGCTTTCTGGACTTGAACCTGCGCCTGCCCGGCGACTGCGACGCGCTCGAAGTTGCATTGCGGCGCCTGATCAAGGAGCAGGTCAAGCGCGGCCACCTGGATGTGACCCTCTACGTCGACCGCCGCGCGCGCGAGCAGTCCCAGTCCGTCCAGCTCAATCGCGAACTGCTCGAGGCGCATCTCCAGGTCTTCCACGAGGCGGCCAAGCTGCATCGCTTCAACGTGGAGCCCAACCTGAACGAGCTGCTGCGCCTGCCCGGCGTGCTCTCCACCGAGGCCGCACCCGCACCCGACCCGGCCCGTGGCCCCGCGCTGGAGTCCGCGGTGATGGCGATCGTGCCGTCGCTGCTGGAGCAGTTGAACCACGTGCGCGGCGTCGAGGGCGCGGCGCTGGCCGGCGAACTGCGCACCGCCATGGTGCGCCTGCGGGCGCTCGCCGAAGAGGCAGCCAACTTGCGCACCGGCGCGCGCGAGGCCCACTTCGAGCGCCTGCGCACGCGCATCGCCGAGCTGCTCAAAGCCGATGCGGACGCAGCCGCGCAGGCCGAAGGCCCCGCCTTCGACTACCGCATGCTGGCCGAGGCCGCGCTGCTGGTCGAACGCTCCGACATCGAGGAAGAACTGGTCCGCCTGCGCGCCCACATCGAGAGCTTCGTCGAGATGCTGGACGGCGGCGGCGAGCTCGGCAAGCGCCTCGACTTCCTGCTGCAGGAGCTGAATCGCGAGGCCAACACCCTGCTGTCCAAAACCACCGGCGGCGATCCTGCCATCGGCCTGCGCCTCACCACGGTCGGCCTCGAGATCAAAACCGAGATCGAACGCGCCCGCGAACAGGTGCAGAACCTCGAGTAAACGGTTCGTTTTCCCGCTTGCATTTACACTGCTTATAACGCATGGCAGGCATTTTATTTATCATTTCGGCGCCGTCTGGGTCGGGCAAGTCGACGCTGGTCGCGCAGGTACGTTCTCTCGTCGCAGGCCTGGATTTTTCCGTCTCCTACACTACTCGCGCCCCGCGCGGGTCGGAGACCGATGGCCGCGAGTACCACTTCACCGATCGCGAAACCTTTCGGAAAATGGTTGCCAACGGCGAGTTCCTGGAGTGGGCCGAGGTCTTCGGCAACTACTACGGCACCGCCTGCTCCGCGCTCGAGCACGCTCGCACCGCGGGCAAGGACCTGCTGCTCGACATCGACGTACAGGGCGCCAAGCAGGTGATCGAGCGGATGCCCGAAGCGGTGTCGATCTTCATTCTGCCGCCCAGCCCCGAGGTGCTCGAGATGCGGCTGCGCAATCGCAGCGAGGCCGAGCACATGACCTCCGAAGACGTCATCGAACGCCGGTTGCAGCAGGCGCGCAGCGAACTCGAGCAGGTATGGGACTACAAGTACGCGCTGGTGAACGATGTGCTCGACCAGGCCACGGCCGAGCTGCGCGCCATCGTCCTCTCCGAGCGCGGCGTGCGCGACGGCGTCGCCGCAGTCGCCGAGGCTTGCCGCACGGATGCGAGTTTGCCCCGGCTGCGCACAGTGCTGGAGAGCTTTCACGTCGCGTGATCCACTATCTCGCTGATTCGCTGCGCCTGCGCCGCACCGGTCAATTTCTACAAAATGTCCCTGTTATCCACCGCGAGTCCGGGCAGGACAAACCCGCCCGGTTGCGGTAGATTGAATGCATCCCCTGAGGTGCGAAATATGTCGACTGAAGATCCTCTCCACAACAAGTACAGCCTTGTGAAGGGCGCAGCGCGCCGGGCCCGCCAGCTGCAGTCGGGCGCAACCCCGCTGATGCCGACCAAGAGCATGAAGGCCTGCCGTGTGGCGCAGGACGAGATCAGCCAGGGCCGCGTCACCTTTGTGGTCGGCCGCGTTGAGCCGAAAGATCTGACGCCGCTCGAGCCCGAGCTGTAAACCGTCCGATGCAGGACCAAGCAGGATCGCAGTTGCACGCCTGGGTCGATTACTTTCGCGACCTCGGTGTCCACGACTTCTATCGCCGCGGCGACTTGCTGCCTCAGCTCGCGGCCGAAGCCGATCCCGATCCTCCAACCCAAATCGACGCGATTGCCGACACCCCCCCGACCGCGAATGCCGCATCGGCCGCCGCCGCCGGCAGCGCCGGATTCTCCCTCGAGAACGTCGCGGCCCCGCCCCCAATCGCCGTAGCTCCTCCCGCTCCGCAACTGATGAAGCTGGTTTCGTTCAACGATCTTGCCCCGCTGCCCGCGCAGCCAGTCCCTCCGCCGGACCGCGCCGCCGCCCTGCTCGCTATCCAGCAGGAGATCGGCGATTGCACCCGCTGTCCGCTGGCCTACGCCGGCCGCCACAAGATCGTCTTCGGCGACGGCTCGCCCACCGCGCGCCTCATGTTCGTGGGCGAAGGTCCGGGCGCCGACGAGGACGCGCAGGGCCTCCCGTTTGTCGGCAAGGCCGGACAGTTGCTCAACAACATGATCTCCGCCATGGGCCTGGCCCGCGAGCAGGTCTACATTGCCAACATTGTCAAGTGCCGCCCCCCCGGCAACCGCGTGCCGGAGCCCGTGGAGGCCAATACCTGTTCGCAGTTCCTGCTGCGCCAGATCGACGTGGTCCAGCCGCAGGTGATCGTCGCGCTGGGTTCGACCGCGGCCATCTATCTGCTCGGCATCAAGCGCTCGCTCAGTTCGCTGCGCGGAGCGTGGTACACCTGCCGCGGCGCCAGGCTGGCAGTGACGTACCATCCCGCATTTCTGCTGCGCGATCCGCGCCAGAAGGCCGAGGCGTGGAAGGATCTGCAAATGGTGATGACCGAAATGGGCCTGACCCCGCCGGCCCGCAAGTAGCCGGCCGCCTGCGCGAATCCATCCCTCCGCGCCAAACCGGTTCGCGCTTCGCACTGCCAGGCGGCATACTGGATTCAGCAGTCATTCTCCGCACCCACCCAAGGCCTTTCGCTCCATGCCCCCAGGCGCACACCGCTATAAGTATCTCGACGCCCTCACCACCATGTTCGTGGTAATCCTGCTGGTGTCGAACCTGGTGGCGCAAAAGATCTGCATGATCGGACCGCTGGCGGTCAGCGGCGCGGTGCTGCTGTTTCCCATCACGTACATCTTCGGCGACGTGTTTACCGAGGTGTATGGTTTCTCCGCGTCGCGGCGGGCCATCTGGCTGGGCACCTTCGGCACCGCGCTGCTTTACGCCATGGGCATGATCGTAATTGCGCTTCCCGGCGCGCCGGGCTGGAAGAACCAGGACGCCTTCAAGGTCGTCTTCGGATTTCTTCCCCGCATCCAGACCGCCTCGCTCATCGCGTTCTGGGCCGGCGATTTTGCCAACTCTTACACCCTCGCCCGCATGAAGCTGCTCACCAACGGCAAGTGGCTGTGGACGCGCACCGTGGGTTCGACCATCGTGGGCCAGGGAGTCGACACGACTCTGGTCATCACGCTCACCTTTGCCGGAAAATACCCGCCGCTCACGCTGCTGAACATGATTCTCACCGGCTACCTGCTCAAGGTGGCATACGAGGTGCTGGCAACGCCGCTCACCTACCTGGTGGTCGGCTGGCTTAAGCAGAGCGAACACGCCGACGCCTACGACCGTAATGAAGACTTCAACCCGTTTCACCTCCGCGAGAGCCCCGTGGAGAATTCGTAACCCGAAGCCCGGTTACCATCGGCCATCCCCAGGCCGATGGCGAAAATTCCCGGAGCCCTTCCGCACACTTTTCGCATCGGGGGGCAACCTCCTATCATCAAAACAACTACCCGTCAGTCTGAGTAGTTGGAAATTGGCCCGCCGGGGAGTGCCGTATTGTCGCGCGGCGTTGTAACCCCCGAGCCGCATCATCTCAAGGAGACCCGCTGTGCGTTGGCCGCAAAATTCGTGGAATATCCGGCAAAGTCCGAAGCACCTGCTGGTCGTGGTTTGCGCTGTGCCGCTGGCCGTGTTGATGGCCGGATGCACCAAGGCCGCACCCGCCGCTGCACCCGCCCCGCAGGCGATGCCGGTGCAGGTCCAGCCGGTGTCGCTGAATAGCGTCCCCACAACGGATACCTATGTGTCCACCATCAAGAGCCGGCGCTCCGCCACGCTGCAACCCCAGGTCGACGGCAACCTGACCAAGATCCTCGTCAAGTCCGGCGACACGGTCAAGGCCGGCCAGTTGCTGATGCAGATTGACCCGCTCAAGCAGGTCGCGACGGTCGAGGCGCAGCAGGGAACCGAGCAGCAGCAAAGGGCTGTCTACCAGTACAACCAGGCCGACCTGGCCCGTCAGGAACAACTCTACAAGGACGGCATCATCTCCAAGCAGGCCTACGACCAGGCGGTGCAGTCCTTTCAGAACGCCAAGGCGGCGCTGGACGCGGCCGCCGCCCAAACCAAGACCCAGCGCGAGCAGCTCGCGTACTACGAAATCCGCGCGCCCTTCGCGGGCGTCGTCGGCGACATTCCAGTCCACCTCGGCGACTACGTGGCGACCACGACCGTACTGACTACGGTCGACGAAAACGCGGACCTCGAAGCCTACATCTACGTTCCCACCGAGCGCGCAGCCCAGGTGAAGGTCGGCTTGCCGGTGGATCTGCTCGACCAGAACGGAACGGTTCTGGCTCACTCCAACATTTATTTTGTGTCGCCCGAAGTCGACAACGATCTGCAGGGAATTCTGGCCAAGGCGCCAATCCCAAAGACCTCCGAGCGCCTGCGCAATGGCCAGATCGTGAATGCGCAGATTACCTGGAGCACGGCCCAGGCGGCTACCGTGCCGGTGCTGGCGGTCACCCGCATCGGCGGGCAGAGCTTCGTCTATGTGGCCGCGCCCCGCGGATCTGGATACTCGGCCCACCAGGTGCTGGTGATGCTGGGCGAGCCGGTCGGCAATGTCTACCCCGTGCTGGGAGGTTTGCACCCCGGCGATCGCGTGATCCTGTCGGGAATTCAGTTTCTCCAGGAAGGCATGCCCGTGATGCCGTTGCCTGCGCCCGGCCCGGCCAAGGCAGCAAGTTAGCAGTCGGAACCGTTGCCCTCGAGCGCGACAGGAAAGGTAGAGTTGCTTGGTTGAGTTTTTCATCCGCCGTCCCATCTTCGCCACGGTTTGCGCGCTGTTGATCGTGCTGGCCGGCGCGGTGTCGCTGCCCACCATTCCCATTTCGCTCTATCCGGAGCTGGCTCCGCCCCAGGTCGTGGTCAGCTGCAACTACGTCGGCGCCAACTCGCAGGACGTGGAGTCGGCCGTCACCACCATCCTCGAAGAGGCCATCAACGGCGTCGAGGGCATGCGCTACATGTCCTCGACCTCGGCGAACGATGGCAGCTCCAACATCACCATCACCTTCCAGACTGGCTACAACCTCGACATTGCTGCAGTCGACGTGCAGAACCGCGTCGCCACCGTGCAGGGCCGCCTGCCCGCCGCGGTCAACAACACCGGCATCTCCATCACCAAGGCGAATTCCAACTTCGTGCTGGCCGGCGGCTTCATCTCGCCCGACCACTCGCTCTCGCCCGCCTTCATCTCCAATTACCTCGACGTTTACGTGGCCGACGCGCTCAAGCGGGTGCCCGGCGTCGGGGCCGTGGTCATCTTCGGCGAGCGCAAGTACGCCATGCGCATCTGGCTCGACCCCACCAAGCTCGCCGCTCGCGGGCTGACGCCACTCGACGTGACCAACGCGCTGCAAGAGCAGAACGTCGAGGTTCCCGCCGGGCAGCTTGGCGTTCCTCCTTCCGACCCGAACCAGGCCTACCAGATGGCCGTGCGCGTGGTCGGCCGCCTCACCGACCCCAACCAGTTCGAAAACATCATCCTCAAGTCGAACGCCCCCAGCGCTCCGGCCGGGTCGGTCGCATCTACACCGACCGGCAACGGCTCCGGCATTGTGCTGCTGCGCGACGTCGGCCGCGCCGAGCTCGGTGCGGAAACCTACAGCACCAGCCTCAAGTTCGGCGACCGCGACTTCTCCGAGGGCGACGCCGTCGGTATCGGCGTCCAGCAGCTTTCCAACGCCAACGCGCTCGACGTCGATCGCCGCTGCCGCGCAGTGCTGGCCCAGCTCGAGAAGTCCTATCCGCCCGGCCTCAAGGGGATCATCGCGGTCGACACCACCACCGTCGTCTCCGACTCCATCAGGGAGGTCGAGAAGACCCTGGCCGAGGCCATCGTCATCGTCATCGTCGTCATCTTCCTCTTCCTCCAGGACTGGCGCGCCACCATCATTCCCGCCATCACCATCCCCGTGTCGCTCATCGGGACCTTCGCCTTCATCAAGCTGTTCGATTTCTCCATCAACTCGCTCACCCTGTTCGGCATCACCCTGGCCACCGGCCTGGTGGTCGACGATGCCATCGTCGTCATCGAGAACGTGCAGCGCCATCTCGAAGGCATGGTCATCATGGACAAGGAGGATTGCGCCCACGACCCGCACAAGGCCACCACTGTCGCCATGGCCGAGGTCACCAGCGCCGTCATCGCCACCTCGCTGGTGCTGATGTCGGTGTTTATCCCCGTCAGCTTTTTCCCCGGAACCACCGGCATCCTCTACAAGCAGTTCTCGCTCACCATCGCCTTCTCCATCGCGATTTCCGCCTTCAACGCGCTCACCCTTTCGCCGGCGCTCGCCGCCCTCTTCCTGCGCCCGGAGACGCGCCCCACCGGCCTGATGGCGCTGTTGCTCGATCCCGTCGAAGCCGCCATCCAGAAGATCATCGCCTGGTACGTGGTCGCGGTCACCTGGGTGGTCAAGTGGCGCTACGCGTTCCTCGTCATCTTTATCGCCGGCCTCGGCGCGACCGTGTACATGTACAACCACGTGCCCACGGCGTTCGTTCCGGTGGAAGACCAGGGCTACTTCCTGATCCTGGTGCAAACCCCTCCCGGCGCGTCCCTCAGCTACACCACCGATTTCGCCAACCGCGGCACCGCCATCGTGCAGCAGGACCCGGACGTCTTCGGGACCTTCTCGGTGATGGGTTTCTCGCTCTCCGGCGGTAGCTCGCCCAACTCCGGCCTGATCTTCGCGCCGCTGCTGCCCGTCGATGAGCGCACCAGGAAGGGCCCAGGCCATTCGGCGCACGATATTGTCGCCCGCATCGCGCCGCAGCTCTTCGGAGTGCCCGGCGGCGTCCTGTTCGCCGTTGAACCGCCCGCCATCCAGGGCATCGGCTCCGTCGGCGGCTTCCAGTTCATCCTCCAGGACGGCGGACGCAACACCTTTACCGACATCGACCGCGTCGCGCACACCCTGGTAGGCGCTGCACGCGACCCGTCCGCCGGCCTGGTCAATCTGAATACCCAGTTCACCGCCAACGACCCGCAATTAACCGTCACCATCGATCGCCAGAAGGCCGAGGCTATGGGCGTTCCCTTGTCGCAGATTACCGCCGCGATGGGCACCTACATGGGATCGACCTACGTCAACGACTTCAACTTCAACAATCGCTCCTACCGCGTCTATGTGCAGGCCGACCAGCCCTTCCGCCGCAATTCGGGCGATCTGAAGCAGTACTACGTGCGCTCCAACTCCGGCCAGATGGTGCCGCTGGACAACCTGGTCGCGCTGTCGGAGACCTCCGGGCCGCAGGTGATCAACCACTACAACCTGTTCCGCTCGGCCGAGATCGACGGCTCTCCCGCGGAAGGGCTCAGCGCCGGGCAGGGGCTCGAGAACATGGAGAAGCTGTTCCACAAATACGCCATGCCGGGCATGACCTTCGAGTGGACCGGCCTCGCCCTCGAAGAGGTGGAGTCGGCGGGCAAGGCAACCCTCATCTTCGGGCTGGGACTGCTGGTGGTTTACCTCACCCTCTCGGCGCAGTACGAAAGCTTCTTTCTGCCGTTCATCATTCTGCTGGCCGTGCCGATGGCGGTGCTGGGCGCGCTGGGCCTGGTCGCCGCCCGCGGCATCAGCGACGACGTATACGTGCAGATCGGCCTGGTCATGCTGATCGGCCTCTCGGCCAAGAACTCCATCCTGATCGTCGAGTTCGCCGAGCAGCAGATTGAACACAACAAGTCCATCATCGTCGCCGCAGTTGTCGCCGCCCAGTTGCGCCTCCGCCCCATCCTGATGACCAGCTTCGCCTTCATCCTGGGCGTGCTGCCGCTCTACTTTGCCAGCGGGGCCGGCGCCCTGGGACGCCACTCCGTGGGCACCGCGGTAGTCGGCGGGATGCTGGTGTCAACTATCCTCAATCTGTTCTTCATCCCCGTGCTGTATGTGCTTCTCAAGACGCTGCTTGGGCAATTCAAGAGGAAGAAGACCGGACCCGTGCTGCCGCCATGCGACGACCCGGTGGTGAGTTGATCCCGTCAGTTGTCCCCCTGCTCCCGCGATCGCCGATTGAGTCCTGCGGCGGAGCGGGGTAACCCAAAAGTTGTAAGCCGCCTAACACCAAGGTCCGCAGCCTGGGCCTGGGGTGGGATGGCCGTGGCCTGCCGGCAGCGCGATGCTGGAAGTGCAGGTGCAGCCCTCCCCTTCCGAGAAAGTTGAGATGACGACCATGCATCAGGCAATAGTGTCCCTCCTGTTTATCGTGATTGCGATGTTTCCCTGCTTCCTGGCCGCCGCGCCGGAGTAGAGCCGCTTCGCCGCAGCCGGAAGCCAGCTGCCCGCGCTCATGCGGGCCATGCGACGAGATTGATCTGATCGACCATAAGCAGGCCCGCACCTCACCCGAGACGCGGGCCTTTCCGTTTGCAGCCGTGCCGTAATCGATATCCCGCCCATCCACATCCAGGCCGTCATACCCCCGGTCATCTGACCGCAACGAAAACCGGCTACAATCGCCTTCATGACCTGCTACGGAGCCAAAGAAATCGCCGCCAGTTTTCGCGTCGTTCGCAACAACACCCTCAAAATCGCTGAAGAGATTCCCGAAGACAAGTACAGCTTCCAGCCGGCCGAGGGCACGCGCACGGTCGCGCAGACGCTGATTCACATCTCGAATGCCCACAAGTTCGCCCTGGCCCTCCATCGCGATGAGGTGCGCTCGACCGTCGTCGGCTTCGACTTCATGTCGTTCATCGCGCCCCTGATCGCCAGCGAGCAGCAGCCGATGACCAAGGCGCAGATCGTCGCGCGCCTCACCGCAGCCGGCGAGGAGTTCGAGAACTGGGTGAAGACCCTGTCCGACGATTTCCTCGCCCAATCCGTCAGCCTGCCCCCGGGCGCGGTCCCGCCCTCCAAGACGCGCTTCGAGCTGCTGATCGCGGTGAAGGAGCACGAAATGCACCACCGCGGCCAGCTCATGCTCGTCGAACGCATGATCGGCATCACGCCGCACTTGACGCGCGAGCAAGAGGCCCGCAGGGCAGCTATGATGGCGGCAGCCAAGAGTTAGAGTGACGCAGGAGCGCCGCTTGCATCTTTGGTAAAGACATCGAAGATGAGGGCCTTCAGTCCGAGCACCCAGACCGCAGTCAGGAATATCCGCCTCAGCCAGAGGTCTCCGATGCGCGCGGCGAGGCGGGCGCCGATCAGCGCACCCACAAACATCGCGGTGCCGAGTATGGCGCCCAGCTGATAGTTCACCACGCCGTGTCCCATGAATATTCCGGTGGCGACGGCTGACGAGAACACGTTGATCACTTTGGTGGTGGCGATCGCCTGCAGGAACGACATACGGAAAAGCCCAACGTACACAGCGGTGAGGATGGTGACGTAGCCACCGCTGAAGAAGCCACCGTAGATTCCCAGAAGGAAGGTGAGCACATAGCAGGCGAACTCTGCCGGTGCGGAGGGGGTGCCTGCGGAGTCCTGCAGTCCCGACTTTCGATAGAGGACCGAGAAGATGGCAACGGCGATCATCGCGGCTGAGACGATGATCGAAACGGAATGGGTCGGTATCAGCAGCAACAGGCGAGCCCCGATTGCCGAGCCGGCCAGCGTGAGACCGATCAGGAGCGGCAGCCGCCTCCGGTCGATCTCCTGGCTGCGCAGGAAGGGCAGGGCGCCACCGATGCTCATGAACGTGAGCGCAAACATGTTGGTGGCGACGGCGGTCCGGGGATCGATATGGAATTGAAACATCGCCGGAACGGTGATCAGCGAGGTGCTTCCCGTGACGACGCTAACGGCGCTGGTCGCGAGGAAAATCAAGATGAGCAAGAGCAGCGGCACGCCAGTCATGACTTGATCCTATCCCGGGCAATCCTGCGCCGGAGCGTGCTTCTTCGATTTTTCAAATCGCGGAACGAGAGACGGAAAGTTCTCGCTCCGCCCGGAACGATTGTCCAGGCGGAGCGAGTGGCCTAGAAGAGGAGCTTCAGGCCGAGTTGGATCTGCCGGCTGGTGTTGGCGGTCGCCGAGATGACGCCCGGCGAACCCAGGGCCGCAACCGTGTTCTGGTTGGCCGTCGTGCCCTGCGTGGGTCCGGCTGATAAACGACCTCGTTGGGTAGTTGCAGGTTGGTGTGGTTCAGGAGGTTGAAGAACTCCGCGCGGAACTGAAGGCGCGTGCGCTCGGTCAGCTCGGTGTCCTTCAGAAGCGAGAGGTCCCAGTCCGCATAGTTCGGGCCGGTCAGGGAATCGCGGCCGGCGTTGCCCCCACATAGCCTGCGGCCGGTGCGGAGAACGCTGCGGGATTGAAGAACTGCGCAACCCGCTGCGCCGTGCTGCCGCCGGGGTAGAGCGGCCCGGAGAACGCAGGGTTCACATTCGGCCGAACCGGATTGCG
>CAWBFL010000068.1:0-10905 GCA_963787905.1 uncultured Acidobacteriaceae bacterium
CTCCCTGAATGTCGGTAAGATTGGTGAGCGTCGAGCCGTTGCTGGACTCGATAACCGCGCTTCCAGCGCCGGTGGTGGAAAGCGTAACGACATAGGCAAGTGGTCCGGTCAACGTAACATTACTGTTCAGCATCAAGGTCGCATTGCTGGGGCCAGCGGCCAAAATGATGCTGCCCTCATCGGCGATCGTCGTTCCAAATACGGAAAGTTGGCCCCCGGAATTGATCTCGAGGATATTGTTGGGATTGTAATCAACCGGGCTGACCTGCAGGTTGAAGACGCTTTCGATCTCCCCCTGAATTTATGGTTACAAAGGTTGGGGTTCCCGATGTGCCATTCGCAATGACTGCGCTAGTCGTGCTCGAAGGCACGCCGCCGGTCCAGTTTCCAGGAATGGTAAAATCCCCGACACCGGTCGCGGTCCAGGTCGTTGTCTGGGCGTGATCCGAGATGGCAGCACAAACCAGCAGCAACGGGAACAAGGCCCGGGCTCGAAGATGGCAAACAATGGTCCGACTATTTTGTCGAAATTCCATAAGAATTATCAAATGAACCCATTCACTGTCATGCATTTCCCGTTCCAAAACCTGCCCCCACTCCTCTGGTGCCCAGAACGCATGCGGCAAAGCATTAATAGGCATGCTACTAGGTCATATAAGAAACCGAGCCAGTGGTCCAGGAACGCCGGAGCAATTCCCAGGGTTTGTCAGGAATTTCGACGCTTTTCCGCACAGAGACTAGGGCTGGATTGGTTCAATATGGGTAAATACTTGGTGGCGCAGATAACGTAACAACAGCAGTCCGACCCTATGAATTGTCGGTATTCCTTACGAAATCCTGCACGAATACCTGGGCCTTGCCTTCGCCTTCCTCAATTGGATGGTGCGAAACCAGCGCAGCGCCCTCTGCGATGATCAACGGCCGGCCCTACCAGCGGCCCACGCAGAAGATCCAGTTCCGCGACTACCTGCGCGACTCCTACGGCGCGCCCGCCTTCGCCCGCACCACCGTGCGCGCGCTCTACAACCAGGCGCAGGACGGCCCGTCGGGCTGGGGCCAGGACTTCCCCGGCTTCCTGCAGCGCTTCGGGTCGAACGTCGCCATCACCGCCATCGACGGCAACGTGCGCTATGGCATGGAAGAGCTGTTCCACGAGGACCTGCGCTACATTCCGTGCCATGGCTGCTCCATCAAGCGCAAGCTGGAAAACGCGTTGCTCGAGCGAGGTGACGGCGCGCCACGACTCCGACGGCCACCGCTTCTTCACGCTGACGCCCGCCATCGCCGACTTCTCCGGCCCCATCATCGCCCACTCCGCCTGGTACCCGGACTTCAATCCCTTCGGCGGCGTGGTCGCGACGCGCACAGTCGCGGCCACGCGGGTGGGCTCGCACCTGTTTACCGAGTTTGTGCTGGAACGCCGCCACCACGACCGCAAGATCGAAGACAACGAGCCGCTGCGCGTTCCGGCGAAACCCGCCACCACCCCTTCGCCCGCGCAGCCGTAGCCAGGCCGTCGCGAACGGAGGTTGTGGCGCAGGACGGGCCGGCGTATCGTGGGGTGCGATGAAATCCTGCACGATCGGCGGCGCTGGAAAGAGAGCTGCCCGCGGCTGCCTCGCCGCTCTCGCGCTGCTCTCGCTCCTGCCTTGCGCGGCCAGGGCGCAGACCGCGCCGAAGCCTTTGCAGTTCGAAGTGGCGTCCATCAAGCCGGGCGACCCGAAGCTGGAGGGTTTTTCGTCGCACTCGGGCGGCGCGCCGGGAAGTCAGTTTCAGCTGGTGAATACGCCGCTGAGGCAGTGGGTGGAGATGGCGCTTTCGGTTCAGGATTCCGCGCTGAAGGCGCCCGCGTGGCTCGAGACCTCGCGGTTCAACCTGGACGCGAGAATGCCCGCCGGCGAGCCGGCCTCGCCCGGGATGATGAAGGCGCTGCTGGTCGAGCGCTTTGGATTGCAGTGGCACGAGGAGTCGCAGACCGTCTCCGGCTACCAACTGGTTGCCGACAAGAAAGTGCTGCTCGAGCCGGCGAGCGCGCTGGAGCGACTAAGAGGGACGCATGGGTCCGGCTCTGGACCTACCCTTATTCAGGGCACCAACATGCCGATGCCGGAGCTGGCGGAGGCGCTGGCCAGGCTGCTGGGTAAGCCGGTGGTGGACGCGACCCACCTCAGCGGCGGATACGACTTCAAAATGATGTGGCGTCCCGAGAGCGATGCTGTAGCGGCCGAGCAGAAGCAAAATGGGATCGATGTCGATAACCTGCCCGATTCCGTGTTCACCGCGCTGCGCGAGCAGTTGGGGCTGCGGCTCGAGAGTGCCCCGGTGCCCTCGCACGTCATCGTCGTGGACCAGATCAATCGCCAACCCACCGCGAACTGATGGCCTGGTGGTTGCAACGATGGGGTGGGCGCGGGGAAGCTGCGCATCGATCCAGGAAAAGAGCCTCGCCGCAGCGAGGCTCCTGCTTCGTTCCCGCCCGGTTTAGTGCGCTGCGGCTGCGACGATGGCCGAGGCGATGACGCCGGTGGCCACCGCAGCCAGAACGTAGTTGCCGTCCACCTCGCGCCACTCGTAGCCGCGCGGCGGCTTGCGCAGATGATAGGTGCGGTAGTCCACCACTTCGCCGCGAGCCCAGTCGTCGTGGCCGATGGTGGCGCCCTTGTGCCATTCATCGTGCTTCACATAGGCCTGGTGGTGGGCGTCGTCGTGGTGGTCGTCCTGCGCAAACGACACGCCGGTCAACAGGAACGCGGACAGTGCGGTCACCGCTGCAAATTTCCCAATTCGATTCATGGTTTACCTCCACGCAGTGAGATGCGGATTGGGCCCCGGCGATGGCGGGCAAACACAGGAACTTAATCTGCAAATTCAGGCAACCCGCGGGCGAATCGGACCCCTCGGTCCGGGCGCCTTCGCTACACTGGAAGCTCATGGCAACGCAGCAGAAATCCTCGAACTCCCTGAAAGCGGTGCGCGGCACCCGCGACCTGCTTCCTCCCGAAACCGCGCTTTGGAACCGCGTGGAAGCGACCGCGCGGGAGGTCTTCGCCCGCTACGGCTTCGGCGAGATCCGCACGCCGATCTTTGAGGACACCGCAGCTGTTCGCGCGCGGCGTGGGCGAGGAGACGGATATCGTCTCCAAAGAGATGTACACGTGGGAGGACCGCGCCCGCGCGCAATCTGAGAAAGCCCAGTCCCTGACGCTGCGGCCGGAGAATACGGCCGGCGTGGTGCGGGCGTACATCGAGCACAAGCTGGGCGAGCGCGGCGACCTGCAGAAGCTCTACTACATCGGGCCGCAGTTCCGCCGCGAACGGCCGCAGCGTGGACGCTACCGGCAGTTCTGGCAGATCGGGTGCGAGGTGCTGGGGCCGGTTTCGTCGGGGTCGGAGTCGCCGGTGCGCGACGCCGAGGTGCTGGAGATGCTGGCCTCGCTGCTGGACCAGCTCGGCATCCGCGACTGGCAGTTGCAACTGAATTCGGTTGGCTCGGCCGAAGACCGCAAACGCTACAACGCGGCGCTGCGGGAGGCGCTGGAGCCGGTGAAGGCGCAGCTCTCGGAAGACAACCAGCGCCGGGCGGAGACGAATCCGCTGCGCGTGCTGGACTCGAAGGAGCCCGCCGATCAGGAGATCATCAACGCGCTGCCGAAGATTGCGGATTTTCTGGATGCAGATTCGGCGGCGCATTTTGCGGCGGTGCGGGCGGCGCTGGACGCGTGCGGCGTAGCGTATAGCGTCAACCCGCGGCTGGTGCGCGGGCTGGACTACTACACGCGGACGACCTTCGAGTTCACCGTGCCGGACGGCTCGGGCCTGGGCACGCAGAACGCGCTGCTGGGCGGCGGGCGGTACGACGGGTTGAGCGAGATGCTGGGCGGACCCAAGGCGCCGGGGATCGGCTTTGCGATTGGCGAGGACCGTCTGATTCTGATGCTGCAGGAGCAGGACGGCCGCGAAGGGGTGAACGGGCCGCATCCCGAATGGATGTTTGCGCAGAAGCTCGACGCGTACATTGCGCCGATGGGCGTGGAGCGGAATGCTGCGGCGCTGGCGCTGGCGCGGGAGCTGCGGCGGGCGGGATTGTCGGTTGAGGTGGGCGATGGGACGTTCCGGCTGAAGAAGAGTTTTGAGGCCGCGGATAAGGTCGCGCGGCACATCGTGATTCTTGGCGAAGATGAAGTGCGCGACGGCACGGCGACGGTGAAGACCTTCGCCACCGGCGAGCAGGTGAAGGTGAATCAGGACGAGGTTGAAGAGATTCTCCGCGCCGGTCGGGCTCTAGCTAAGCGAGATTAGTCAGCATTGGAATAGGCCAAGCTTCTTATGAGAGGATCGCGTTTGGGCGAGTTAGTTGTTCGTGGATTGAGTTGGCTACATTCGTAGTTGACCTGACTACATTTTGTATACATAATGACTATATGGGTAGTTCTACCACAATCCGCAAGCCGTTGGGCGTTCGCGCGACGCCCGAGGAGCATGAACGCATCACGCGGGCGGCGCAACGGGAGCACCGCTCGGTAAACAGCTTCGTCCTGACGGCGGCTCTGCGAGCAGCCGAGAATCAGACTGCGAGGCCGAAGCGCAGCCGCGAGGAGATACTGGCCATCTTCAACGCCGCGCGCGAAGCGGTGCGAGAGGTAGTTCCAGCAAACCGCGATATCCTCGAGGAATTCCTCACTGAACGCAGGGCGGAAGCTGAGCGTGAGTGAATTTGTTCTCGACTCCTCAGTCTTGATGGCAATCTTCAGGAACGAGCAATTCGACGATGAGGTGCTGGATGTCGTTGATGGCGCGGTATTGAGTGCCGCGAACTTTGCTGAAGTTTGGACCAAGCTTCATGACCTGGGATTAGCTGACGATCCCCGCGTGAACGCAATCTTCAGTCTCATCTCCAGCGTTGAGCCCTTCACTGAATCTCAGGCAAGACTGGCCGCGAGCCTTCGGCCCGCCACGCGACACGCCGGCCTTTCCCTTGGCGATCGTGCGTGTCTCTCCCTCGCTTTGGAAATTGGCGGCGAGGTGTACACAGCCGATCGTCAATGGGCCAATATCCGTGTCGGCTGTGCGATTCACCTCATCCGATAAGCTGCCAAACTTCGTACAATAGGAAGATTGTGACCTTAGACTTTTTGGGCAGTTTGCAGCGGACGGGGATGTGTGGAGAGCTTCGCGCGGAAGACGCGGGGCGGAACGTGGTGCTGATGGGCTGGGTGAACCGGCGGCGCGACCATGGCGGCTTGATCTTCCTCGATCTGCGCGACCGCAGCGGCATGGCCCAGGTGGTGGTGGACGAGAAGGTGGGCGCGGCGCACGACAAGGCCGACGCGGCGCGGCCGGAGTACGTGGTCGCGGTGAAGGGACACGTGCGGCGGCGCGGCGCGGGCCTCGAGAACCCGAACATGCCGACGGGCGAGATTGAAGTCGTCGCCGACGAGCTGCTGCTGCTGAACGAGGCGAAGACGCCGCCGTTCTCGCCCGCCGAGGACGCGATTGCGAATGAAGAGGTGCGGCTGAAGTATCGCTACCTCGACCTGCGCCGGGTGGAGATGCAGGCGAACTTTGCGCTGCGCAGCCGCGTGGCCATGGCCATCCGCAACTACCTGGTGGGCGAAGGCTTCCTGGAGATTGAGACGCCGTTTATGACGCGCTCGACGCCCGAGGGCGCGCGCGATTACCTGGTGCCCAGCCGCGTGCATGCGGGGCAGTTCTACGCGCTGCCGCAGTCGCCGCAGATCTTCAAGCAGATCCTGATGATCTCGGGCTTCGATCGCTACTTCCAGATTGCGCGCTGCTTCCGCGACGAGGACCTGCGCGCCGACCGCCAGCCGGAGTTCACGCAGATCGACCTGGAGATGAGCTTCCCCACGCAGGACCTGGTGTTCGGCGTGGTCGAAGGCTTTTTGACGGCTGCGTTCGCGGCGGCGGGCATCGCGCTGACGACGCCGTTTGTGCGCATGACGTATGACGAGGCGATCAAGAACTACGGCATCGACAAGCCGGATATGCGGCTGCCGGCGATGGTGTCGCTGAGCGAGGAACTGACGCCAGAGTTGCGCGAGAAGCTGAAGATCGAGCAGGGGCTGCCGGTGCTGGGATTTGTGATCCCGGATGTCGGCGAACTGAGCGGCACCGCACGCAAGGCGCTGCTCAGCGAAGTACGCGCGGGGTTTGGCGATTGCGGGCTGGACCTGCTGGACGTTGCGCGGCTGAAGACGAATGCGGAGTTTGCGCCGCTGGCCGGGGTGATTGAGACGAAACTGGATGGCAGCAATCCCACTCATGACGATGGAACTGTCATGAATGGGGCACCCAAATTGGCGGGCCTCGTCGTTGTGGTCACGCCGAAGCTGGGGACGCCGGCGATGTGGAACTACGATCCGCAATGGATCTGGAAGCGGGTGGGGCAGCTGCGGCTGCAGCTGGGCGCGAAGTTTGCCGACAAGCACCGGCGCTTCGAGAAAACAGGCACCGAAAACGATTACAAATTCGCGTGGGTTACGGATTTCCCGATGTACGAGTGGAACGAGGAGACCAAGACCTGGGACGCGGCGCACCATCCCTTCACCTCGCCGCACGAGGATGACATAAAAGCTGGAAGGCTGACCTCGGACAAGGGCGCGGTGCGCGCGCTGGCGTACGACATTGTGCTGAACGGGACGGAGCTGGGGTCGGGATCGATCCGTATCCACCGGCAGGACGTGCAGGCGGAGATCTTCCGGTCGCTGGGAATGAGCGATGCCGAAGCGAAGGAAAGGTTCGGGTTCTTTTTAGATGCGCTGGAGTACGGCACGCCTCCGCACGGCGGCATTGCGCTGGGGCTGGACCGGATTGTGATGATCCTGGCGGGCGCGACCAGCCTGCGCGAGGTGATCGCGTTCCCCAAGACGGCGAAGGCCATCGACCTGATGGTGGACGCGCCGACACCGGCGACCGAGCAGCAACTGCGGGAACTGCATCTGCGGATCAACGCGCGGACCTAGCGGCGGAGCCAGTTTTCGATCTTGAGGCCCTTCACGCGTTTGAACTCGCGGACGTTGTCGGTGACCAGGATGGCATCGAGCGCAAGCGCGTGGGCCGCGATCAGCATGTCATTCTGGCCGATTAGCTGTCCTCGGCGTTCCAGATCGGATCGAAGCATAGCGTAGGCGTCGTCGGCTCCTGATGAAAGGGGAACAACTTCGATGGATGCGAGCGCCCGATCAACTCTTGGTGCAAGAGAAGCAGACCCCCGTTTGGCAACGCCATAACGCATCTCGCAGGCCACGATAATGCTGGTCTGCAATCTGCTGCCGGGTTCGGATGCCTTGCGCTCAAAAGTACGTGCTGCAGGACCATGAGGGTTGCGCATCATATCGGAGAGGACGTTGGAATCCAACAGATAGACAGGCATTAGAGGTCGAACGGTTCGGGGGGGAAGTCCTCGATTGGGGGCATTGCATCCTCATCGGAGAGCGGTTCCCAAGTGTGCAGTAGCTCCACCAGGTCCATCACGCTCGTCTTCTTGACGGGTTCCACAATCAGGCGGCCCTTGCGGTCGCGCGAGATGGTGGCCTCATTTCCCGGCAGGGCAAACTCGCGCGGGATGCGGATTGCCTGGCTTCTGCCGTTGCGGAAGATGCGGACGGAACGAGATGGAGTGGTGGTTGCCGTGGCGCCTGCCTCTCAGTCGAGTATAGGCCCCGGCATATGCCAAGAGCAATGGTTGGTTAGCGCACGATCTGGAAGGTGCGGCGCCAGCGGGTGTCGGTGGCGAAGCGGGTGAGGTGGTGGAAGAAGATACTGGCCTGCTCGGCGAGACCGGGCTCGCCGTTCTCTTCCGGGGTTGCGATGGACCAGTAGATAAAGAGCGGGCGGCCGACCAGGTTCTCGCGGCGCACGAATCCCCAGTAGCGGCTGTCGAGCGAGTCCGGGCGGTTGTCGCCCATCATGAAATAGCTGTCGGGCGGGACCACCAGGTCGTCGCCCTCGATGTGGTGCGGCAGCTCCACGCTCCAGGCAGCGGTGACGTTGGGATCGCGGTTGGGGGAGACGAGCGGAAAGTCGTCGCGGTAGGGGTTGTAGGTGGCGGGCATGGCGGCGTAGGGCTCGTGCTGCGCGATCCCGTTGACGTAGAGCACGCCGGCGCGCAGGTGGATGCGGTCGCCGGGAAGGCCGACCACGCGCTTGACCAGGGTGTCTTCGCTGCCGTCCGGTTCGAGCACCGGCTTATAGAACACCACCGGCTCGCCGCGGCGGAGTTCGCGGTAGGGCACGATGCGCGACAGGATGTGGTTCTGGGACGAGGCGGGAGCGAGGCTGACCTCGTCCGCCAGCACGTGGTCGCCGACCAGGATGGTGCTGGCCATGGAGCGCGAAGGGATGAAGAAGTTCTGCGCGACGAAGGTGAAGACGAAAAGCACGCTGATGGCGGTGACGCACAGCGAGGCGATGGATTGGAGGCCGGTTTCGGGCGGCTGCGGCGCTTTGGCGGGTTTCGTCATGCAGGTTCCTCCGGCGTTTTTCGGGGAGATCAGTTCATCCAGCGTTTGTCGGTGGGGTCTTTGTGTTGGTCGGGGTCGATGTAGCGGCCTTCTTTGTCGAACTGGACTTTGCGGCCCTGCTTGCCCATGTAGACTTCGAACTTGCGCGCGGCGCGTCTGCGTTTCGCCTTGTAGTACGCGTTGCGCATGCCGTAGAGCTGCTCGCTGAAACCGAAGCCGAGGCCGCGCCGCGGGGCGAAGCGGACGTAGAGGTAGCCGCACAGGCCGCCGGAGAGCGAAAGCAGCGCGCTGAAGGGATCGCCGAAGCGCAGCAGCAGGGCGAGGTCGATGAAGATGAAGAGCGCGACCATGTACTTCGCCTTCATGCGGACGGGGAAAGGAATGAGCCAGAATTCGAGATCGCCGAAGCGCACGCCGTACACCACCATGATGGCGAAGAGCGGGGCGCTGGCGCCGGCGCCGGAGGACAGCGGGCTGAGGTGCAGGATGCCGGTGAAGGAGAGCGCGGAGGCGATCAGCGCGGCGCCAATGGAAGCGGCGAAGTAGAGCTCGGCGAACCAGCGGCTGCCGAAGGTGGCTTCGAGCATGGAGCCCAGCAGCCAGAGGAAGAGATTGTCGAGGACGAAGCTGAGCAGGCCGCCCTCGAAGAAGACGTAGGTCAGCGGCTGCCAGACCTCGCCGTGCAGGGCGGTATCCGGGACCAGGGCGAGATGCCGGGCCACAAAGATGGCGGCGGGGGGGTAGAGGATCACCAGCACCAGCAGGCCGGCGAAGACACTGGCGTTGATGAGGACCAGGCGGCGCACCGCTCCCATGAAGGGCGGGAGGGTCAGCGTAGTGGGAGCGGAGCGGGGCATGGGCAGCAGGGTTTCCAATTCCATTTCAACACATCCGGCGGAAACGCCCCGGGGCTGGGAGCCGTGGCCGCCGCCGCGAATTGTGGGAATTGATGGCTTGACGCGGCGCGGGAACCCTACTCATACTAGCGATGGCGGGTGTGCCGTTGCGTTTCCCCGGGCGTCTATGTAGATGCGACCCCCCGGGAGGGTGGCGCAGAGTGACCTGTGGGGCATCCCAGAGGCCGAATTTAACCTTCAGAAGAAGCTCCGGAGGCTCCAATCATGGCTGTTGTTTGTCCCGAATGCGATAACCCCATCACCGTCGACACCGATGAAGTGGAGGAGGGTGAGACCGTGCAGTGCGACGAATGCGGGATGGAGTTGGAAGTGGTCTCCGTCGATCCGCTGGAACTCGCGCCCGTGGACGATATCGGCTACGACGATGAGGAAGACGCGCCGGCGCTGGACGAGGACGACGAGTAGTGCGCGCGGCGGCGGGCGATCAGCCCCACCCTGCCTGCGCGGCAGGCCGCCCGCGGCCGGTTGGGGTAGAGGTATAGTTGCAGATATGACCGGACTTATCAGGATTGGAAGACCGCTGGGACGGCTGGCCCGCGGGGTCGCGTTTGCCGGCTGCCTGGCGGCGCTGCCGCTGGCCGTGCCCGCGCCGCGGCTGATGGCGCAGACCCAGGTGGACCGCGTGGTGCAGGGCAAGGTGGTGGACAAGTCCGACGCCGCGGTGAAGGACGCCACCGTCTTTCTGAAGGACGGCCATACCCTGGCGGTGAAGAGCTATATTGCCGCCGACGACGGCAGCTACCACTTCGGCCAGCTGGCCCAGAACACCGACTACGAGCTGTGGGCCGAGAGCGACGGCAAAAAGAGCGCGGTGAAGAACATCAGCTCGTTCGACACCCGCAACCAGTTCAACATCAATCTGAAGATCGAGAAGTAAGCGGCCGTGAGCCGGCCGCCGGCGGTCCGCAGTCCATGGGGCAAACGGGCCGCCTAATCGACGGGCTGGCCCTTTTTGGGACGGCGGTTGGCTTGCAGGATGCGCTTGCGCAGGCGCAGCGACTTCGGCGTCACCTCGACCAGCTCGTCGTCGGCGATGAACTCGATGGACTGCTCCAGCGTGAGGTTCTTGTACGGCACCAGGCGCAGGGCTTCGTCCGCGCCGGACGCGCGCATGTTGGACATCTTCTTCTCGCGCACGCAGTTGACGTCGAGGTCGTTGTCGCGGGAGTGCTCGCCGATGATCATGCCCTCGTAGACCTCGACGCCGTCGGGGAGGAACAGGATGCCGCGATCCTGAAGACCATCCAACGCATAGGTGGTTGTCGTCCCTGGCGGTCGGAGATGAGGGCGCCGGAGACACGCTGCGGAATCTCGCCCTGGTAGGCGACGTAGCCGTCGAGGATCGCGTTCATCACGATGGTGCCGCGGGTCTCGGTGAGCATTTCGGAACGCAGGCCGATGAGGCCGCGCGAGGGGATGCGGAACTCCATGCGGACGCGGCCGGAGCCGTGGTTGGTCATCTTGGTCATCTCGCCCTTGCGCGGTCCGAGGCGCTCGATGACGGT
>CAWBFL010000069.1:0-34132 GCA_963787905.1 uncultured Acidobacteriaceae bacterium
TATGTTTACTGCCTACCTGACAACTACGTATTGCTGTGATGGTCAAAATCGTTGGCCTGCAGTGCATCGCCGGGATGCGGCACGCCTGTTCCGGCTCGCACTCGAAAAGGGTGTGGCAGGCGCGCGCTACCACGGCGTGGCCGATGAGGGCATTCCGTTCCGCTCCATCGCTGAGATCATTGGCCGTCAACTCAGCATTCCGGTTGAGTCCATATCAGCCAAAGACGCGGGCAAGAACTTTAGCTGGTTCGGGGACTTTGCCGCAACCGACAATCCGTCTTCGAGCCTTCTCACCCGCAGCCAGTTGGGTTGGGAACCTACCCACCCAGGGCTGCTTGCCGACCTCAACGGGCCGGGTTACTTCGCGGGCAAGTAATCGGGAAGTCGCAATCAAGACACGCAAGGGAGGAACCAATGCCACTGGTCAGCGTCACAACGTTTCGAGCTCGCGCCTTCTGGTTCGTACCGATGTTTATGCACCATGCCCAGCGCAGCATCTCGCAGATACGGAGCGCCAAGGGGTGTATCTTCCTGCCGCTCCTAAGAGACCGGAACCGCGTTCTGGACGCGACCATGTGGGTGACGTAGGGGAAGCCATCCGCCCATCAGGGCAGTTTGGCACTGCCCCGCTCTTCGATTTTCGTGTTCATCGCGCGGAACAGTGTGCCGATGACTTCAGCCGGACTGTACCTTGACGTGTTTGTAGAGTGTGAACTTCGGTAAAGCCATTCGTGAACCTCACCGGCTAATGCCGAAAATCTCGGAAAGCCAATGAGATGTCTTAGAACGGTTCTTACAACAGCCCCTAAGCTATTGATTCTATAGCTTGGTGCCGGGAGGGGGGGTCGAACCCCCACGACCTTGCGATCGGCGGATTTTGAGTCCGCTGCGTCTGCCAGTTCCGCCATCCCGGCGCATCTCGATTCTATCAGCGCTCAGCTTGGTCGCATACTCATCCCATCCCCGGTCACGAGCCCCTGATTCATCATCGCGACCCTCCAGGCTGAGTCAACTTTGCCATCCGCAACCGAATCCTTCTATTGCACTTTGCCCTGAGGCCTCAGGCGGCCCAACTCGTTTGCGCAAGCAATTGCATTCAGCGCTGCCAGCTTCAGGTTGTCCACCGCCATCCATAGCCAGAAGCGAGGGGATGGTCCATCTTCCGCAGAAGCGGGATCCATCCTCACCAGAATCTCCGGCTGTCCGGCTGCGCTGACGTTGCTTGGCGGGTCCGACTCCGCGCCGACCACATCCACATGCTCGCCCGCCACGGCCGCCTCCATCTGCTCCCGCGAAGCCATCCCTTCCAACTCCACCAGCACCGACGCCACATACCCGTGGAACACTGGTGCCTGTACAAGTTGCAATGCCAACTCTGGCGCCGTCCCGGCAGACAAAGTCGCGTAGTGGCTCCCGATGCGCTCCCTGGTCGCAGCCAGTCTCACTCGCGCAGCCTCACCCAGCGAGGGCAGCAGGTTGAACGCAACCTGCGCGTCGTATTGTTCTCGCGGGACACTTTGGAACGACAGCAGGCTCACCGTCTGCTGATGCAGCTCGTCCATTGCCGCCCGCCCATGCTCGGACGCCGGCTCAAACAGCGTCGTTGCCATCACCCGCACTGGCCGCTTCGCATGCAGCCTGCTGGCAATCAGCACCAGCGCCAGCGCGGCGGGATGCGCCGAAACCACGGCGGGCGTGGTCAGGTCTGGTTCTTGCGCCCGAATCTTGATCTGATTCTCCGGACTCCGCGCCGGGACGATCCATGGTCCGCGCACCATCACGCCCGGCTCCGACTCCAGCGCATACGTCATGTCGACGATGCTCGCACCCGCCGCCCGCGCAGTTTTCCAGTACTTCCGCGTCGTATCCGGATCGTCGGCGAAGAATACGAAGTCGACTCCCGCGAACGAGTCCCCATCGATCGCCTGGATGAAGCTGACGTCATCGCCCGCCGTCGTGACCTGTCCGGCAGCCTCTTCCGCATCCAGAAGCACTACGTCGCAAGCCGCCAGCAGCGACTCCGCCAGCGCATCGCTCAGCTCTTTCCCCGCCAGCGACGACGCGCCGACAATCGCGATCCGACTTGGTTTCCCCGCTATCACACGCTCACTCGCCTCTCGCGCCTCGGAATTGCCCACCGGATCCGGTCTGATATCCGCTGCAAGCAGCAGAGACCGCAAACTATATCACAGCTGTTCCGGCCCATGGGAACGGCGCCGCCGCCGACCCCAGGAGTACGCCAGCCGCGCAAACACTCCTGAAACCAGGTAGCCCAGCGCAATGACCATCAACATCAGCTCAGACTTCCACGCAATCAACGCGCCAACCAGCGCCAGCAGCGCCACCACCTGGAATGGCTGCCGGCCGCCCGAGGTAATTTCCTTGGCGCTCCAGAATCGCCAGTTGCTGACCATCAGGAACCCGGTAAACAGGATCAGCGTCAACCACACCAGGGCCGTCCACGGATTGTAAATCGGCGAACCGTCGAAACAGTGTATTACCGCCGCAATCACGCCTGCTCCCGCCGGAATCGGCATGCCGACAAAGAACTTGCTGCCCGGCTTGCCCGGATTGCGCGGCTGCGGATTCGTACTGATGTTGAATCGCGCCAACCGGCTCGCCCCGCAAATAAGAAACAGGAAGCAGACAAACACCCCGGCGTGTACTACGTTTTCCCGCAGGTCCGGGTGGACCGTAAGCGGGAGCATGCGGAACCCCCAAACGTACGCCAGAAGGCTCGGCGCAACGCCGAACGTAATCACGTCGGCCAGCGAATCAAGCTCCTTGCCAAAATCGCTCGCCGTATTCGTCAATCGCGCAATATATCCGTCCACGCCGTCCAGCAGCGCGGCCAGGCCAATCGCCAGCGCCGCGTGATCAAAGTACGCCGGCTCCGTCGCAGTCCCCTGGATGCTCTGCGTAATCGCGTAGTATCCCGCCGCAATGTTGCCCGCCGTAAACAAAGACGGCAGCACGTACATGCCGCGGCTCGGGCGTCGCCTCCGCCTGTCCTCTTCCGGAGCGAAATCCCCTAGTCCCAACTGCTCGGCGGCCATCAGGACACCGCTGCCGCAGCGACGTTCACCGCATCGCCGACCGGCTGAGGCAATACGGCAAGTATGGTTGACCCGCCCCGTACCCGCATGCCGTTCTTCACCCGCGGTACCGCGTCGGCCGGCATCAGAACATCCACCCGCGATCCGAATTTGATCATCCCCACGCGCTGGCCCCGCTCCAGCCGGTCGCCAACCTTCACCGTGCTCACAATCCGCCGCGCCAGCAAGCCTGCGATCTGCTTGTAGCTCACCTCGTAGCCACCCGCATCAATCACCACCAGCGTCTGCTCGTTCATCACCACCGACTCGGGCTTCATCGCATTCAGGAAGCTGCCCTCACGGTGCTCCACCGCTTTCACCGTACCCGCCACCGGCGCGCGGTTCACGTGTACGTCGAACACACTTAGAAAAATGCTCAGGCGCAGCCGGCTCCCATTCGCAGTCTCAATCCAGTCCGCTTCCGTCACCACGCCGTCGCCCGGAGACACAATCTCTCCCGGCCCCGCTGGAATCTCGCGCTCCGGGTCCCGGAAGAACCACAGAAAAAACAACGCCAGCACCACCGGCAGTGCGGCCAGCGCCGACGAGTGCGTAAGCTGCCACACCACCACGGCAACCGCGCCCAGACCTAACCCATAGAAATACCCGTCGCGCACCATATCCTTCTCATTATAAAGCTTCATCAATTCTCCCAACATTGCATCTGACCGTGCACCGCGGTTAGCCTGACTGAACCTGCGCTCGCCTATGAAACTCCCCACCCAGCGTCTCCGCGCAAGCCTCGCACGAATCGCCGGATTCTTCCTGCTGAGCTTCGCCCTGTTCGCGTCCGCCCAGTTGCCGCTGCACCTCCGCGGCCAGGTGCGCGACGCCTCCGGTCAGGCGGTTCCGGCCGCCACCGTCACCGCAGACGGCCCACAGGGTCAAATCACGGCAATCTCCGACTCCGGCGGCCGCTTCGAGTTGGACTATCCAGCACCCGGCGCCGTCCTCACCCTCCGCGCCTCCACGCGTTTCATGGAATCCAACCCTCTCCAAATCACCGCCGCTTCCGCCGCGAATCCAATCGATCTCGTCCTCCATCCTGTCGCCGTCCATCAACAGATCACCGTCACCGCGACCCGCTCTTCAATCGACCTGCCCGCGACCGCGAACACCCTCTACGCCCTCACCAGCGCTGACCTCAACAACTATCCCGCAACCGAACTCGACGACAAACTCCGCCAGCAGGCCGGGTTTGAGCTGTACCGCCGCTCCAGTTCCCGCGTGCAGAATCCCACCAGCCAGGGCATCTCCCTGCGCGGCCTCGGCTCCACCGCCGCCAGCCGCACCCTCGTCCTCCAGGACAACGTCCCCATGAACGACCCCTTCGGCGGCTGGATTCACTGGGATGAGATCCCCGCCGAAGCCATCGACGCCGTCAACCTCGCCACCGGCGGCGGTTCCGATCTCTACGGCTCCAGCGCGCTCGGAGGAGTCATCGACGTCGTCCCCGCCCGCCCAACCACCGCTCGCTTCGACGCTTCCGCTCTCGACGGCGGCCAGGACACCTCCTCCGTCGGCTTCCGCGGCGACCTCGGCAACACCGCCTGGCGCCAGCTCCTCGCCGCCGACTCCTACCGCACCGCCGGCTATATCCCGACCGCTCCCTCCGTCGCCGGCCCGGTCGACACCCCCGCCAACGTCCACGACCAATCCGCCCGCACCGAAACCGACCGCATCTTCGCCCCGTCAAACCATGCCTTCCTCATCGGCAATCTGCTCAACGAAGCGCGCGGCAACGGCACCACCCTCACCAATAACGCCACCCGCCTCTGGCGCTACATCGCCGGCGACGACTGGTCCGCCGGATCGATCGCCACCGGCCGCGCCCGCCTCTTCGGCAGCGACGAGGGCTACCGCCAGAGCTTCTCCTCCGTCAACGCCGCCCGCACTGTCGAGAACCTCACCCGCCTGCAGCGCGTCCGCACTCAGGAGCTTGGCGCCTCCACCGACGCGACCCTGGCGCTCTCTCCCATCGCCTTCGTCTTCGGCATCGATGCCCGCGACATCCGCGCCTCCGACGACGAAACTCCCATCGCGTCCGGCCTGCCCAGCGGCCTCGACAACACCTCCGCCCGCCAGCGCTTCCTCGGCGGCTTCGGCGAAGCCCTTGCCTCTGCCCGTACCGGTCTCATGCGCAACACCTCCGCCGCGCTCTCCCTGCGCCTCGACTCCGCCTCTAACCTCGACACGCAAACCTTCGCCCAGCCCAGTTCTCTTACCCAGCCCATCGCCATCCCCAATCGCAGCGAGTTCATCGCCAGCCCGCGCCTCGGCGTCATCCGCCAGATCGCCTCCGCCGCAACCATCCACGCCTCCGTCTTTCGCGCCTTCCGCACCCCCACCATGAACGAGCTCTACCGCACCGGCCAGGTCGGCCAGCAGATCACCGAGGCCAACCCCCAACTCCAATCCGAGCGCGCCACCGGCTGGGAGGTCGGCTCAACCTACTCCTCGCCCTCCGGCTCCATCGCGCTCGCTGGCACTTACTTCTGGACCGAAATCAACCGCCCCGTCTCCGCCGTCCTGCTCTCCACCAACCTCTACCTCCGCGAAAACCTCGGCCAGATCCTCTCGCAGGGCACCGAACTCCACGCCGACATCGCGCCACGCCGCGCGATCTCCGCCACTCTCGGCTACCAGTATGCCCACGCCATCGTCACCCGGTTCTCCGCGCAACCCTCGCTCATCGGCAACTGGATCCCCGAAGTCCCCCGCCAGAGCTTCACCGCCCAACTCCGCGCCGAGCGCCCGCGCCTCGGCTCGCTCACCCTCGCCGCCCGCGCCGGCGGCCACGCCTGGGACGACAGTGCCAACACCTTTCTCCTCAACCCCTTCTTTCAACTCGACCTCTTTGCCCGCCACGACTTCGGCTCCCGCTGGACCGCCTCCGTCACCCTCAATAATCTGACCAATCAGCGTCCCGAAGTCGCCCGCACCCCCACTCTCACCCTCGGCTCGCCCTTCCTCGCCCAGGCCGGCCTCGCCTTCCATTGGTCCGGCGGCACCGCCAAGTAGCTGGCTTCATGCCGATACAAAAAGGTGGAAGCGTCATTCTGACTCGTAGAGTCAGAATCTCCGTCGTTGTTTCTCCCGGTTCCGAGACTCGCCACCACCGTTTCCTGCGTCCCCGCTCCACTTCAACCCATCCAATAAGCTATCGTTGACAACAGCCACCCCATGAAGCCCCACCTCCATCGCGCGCCCGCAATCCTCGTGTCCCTGGCCCTGCTCCTCGCCGCGTCTTTCACCGCCTCCGCCCAGTTCACGCCGCAGAACGACCCCGCCAACCTCGCCGGCGAGCGCGTCTCCCCGCCCGACCTCGCCGACACCCTCCCCATCAATCACGGCGCTCCCGCGCTCGAGCAGCTTCTCCGCAAGCTCCGCACCCGCGCCTCCTTCATGCTCATCGTCGCCCACCCCGACGACGAGGACGGCGGCCTGCTCACCTATCTCTCCCGCGGCCAGGGCGCGCGCGTCGCCATGCTCACCCTCAATCGCGGCGAGGGCGGCCAGAACCTCATGTCCGCCGACTTCGACGACGCCCTCGGTCTCATCCGCACCCAGGAACTCCTCGCCGCCGACCGCTACATGGGCGTCGACCAGTTCTTCGGCACCGAGGTCGACTTCGGCTTCTCCAAAACTAAGGAAGAGTCCTTCGCCAAGTGGGGTCACGACCGCGTCCTCTACGACGCCGTCCGCGCCATACGCCTCTATCGCCCGCTCGTCATCGCCTCTGTCTTCATCGGCGCGCCCTCCGATGGACACGGCCAGCACCAGGTCTCCGGCGAGATCGCCCAGGAAGCCTTCAAAGCCGCCGGCGACCCCAGCGTCTTTCCCGACCAGATCGCCGCCGGTCTTCAGCCCTGGCAGCCCCTCAAGGTCTACGCCCGCATCCCCTTCGCCCGCATCGACGCCCAGGGCATGTACGACTACGCCACCAGCCAGTACGTTCCCGCCCGCTTCACCAATTATGTAACCGGAAAAGTTACCGACACCGTTCCCAAAGCCAACGTCGTCATCCCCGAAGGTACCACCGACCCGCTGCTCGGCGGCCTCAGCTACGTCCAGTTCGCGCGCCAGGGCCTCGCCCTGCAAAAATCACAGATCGGCCAGGGCGTTCGCCTCGCTTCGCCTGGCCGCTTCGACGTCAGCTACCACCGCTACGGCTCCAAACTCAATCAGCCCGACGGCGACGACTCCGGCCTCGAACCCAGTCTCTTCGACGGCATAGACACCACCCTCCCCGGCATCGCCACTCTCGCGCCGTCCGCCCCTCCCGCACTCAAAGCCGTCCTCATGATCATCGACATGAAGATCGAGGAGGCCCAAAAGCAGTTCGACCCCGCCAACCTCGCGGCCACCGCCGAGCCGCTCCGCATCGCCCTCGAAACTCTCGACACCGTCATCTCCGGCACAGAGGGCAGCACCCTCAACCCCACCGAAAAGACCAACCTCCTTCACGAACTCCGCATCAAGCGCGTCCAACTCAACAACGCCCTCGTCCTCGCCCTGGGTCTGACTTTGCGCGCCACGGCCAACGGCCCTCAGTTCACCAACGCATCATCCATCGACGTTGCAGCCACCGTCTTGAACGCAGGCCAGTCGAGCGTCACCAAACTCGATGGTTCCTTTTCGGCAACGCCCGCAAAAATCAACGCAGGGGTCTTCACCCGGTGGCTGGGCAACAGCAAGTTTCTCAAGCCCGGCGAGTCTCAGGACTACAAGCTCAAGATTCCCTTCCCCCACGGCGTCGCAGCCACCAAGCCCTACTTTTCGCGGCCCGACTCAGAGCAGCCCTTTTACGACATTTCCAACCCGGCGTTACGCAATGCTCCGGCAACCCCCGCGCCCCTCACCGCGACCGTCTCGGTGCTCTCACAGTCATCACCAAATGACCCCGGAGTTCGCTTGCAACTTTCTGCCGTCGTCGCGTCTGCAGGCGTCGACGGAACGTCCACTCCCATCGCATTCGTCCCGCCTGTCTCCGTCTTGCTCGACCGTTCCACGGCGATCCTCCGGCCCGACGAGAAGTCCGTCCATGCGGTCGCAACCGTCGATGCAGAAGACGCAATTCAGAAGCTGGGAGGCGTAAGGGTTCTTATGGCGCAGAACTCGAAAGCAAAGCCTGAGTTGCTCGAAACAGCGTTCCCGGAGGAATCCGAGAAAGTGATCGGGAAGCCGGAGCACATCGGCATATCGGTTAACACCAATGGAGTCTTCGGAAAAGCCCCGATCATCACTGCCGAAGTCTCCCTGCAGGGTCACGATTACTCCGAAGGCTATCGTCCCGTCGGCTACCCCGGCCTCACCTACACCAACTACTACACCCCCGCCACCGCGCGCATCGTTCCCGTTGACGTCACCACCGCCCCCAACCCCAACATCGCCTACATCGCCGGCACCGGCGACGACGTCCCCTCCGCCCTCGACCAACTAGGCGTCCATCCCCACATTCTCACCGCCGCCAACCTCACCCCCGAAACCCTCAAGCCCTACGACGCAGTCATCCTCGGCGTCCGCGCCTACGAGGCCCACCGCGAACTCGCCGCCGCCAACCCCGCCTTGAACACTTACGCCGCCAACGGCGGCGTGGTGATAGCCCAATACAACACCGGCCGCCTGCCCGAAGGCACCGGCCCTTACCCACTCGATCTCGGCGGCAGCGAAAAGGTCGTCGAGGAAGACGCGCCCGTCCGCATCCTCGCGCCCGACAACCCGCTCCTCACCTGGCCCAACAAAATCACTCCCGCCGACTTCGACCACTGGGTCGAAGAACGCGGTCACGGCTTCATGGCCACCTGGGACCCCCACTACACCCCGCTGCTCGAAACCCACGACCCCGGCCAGCAGCCCCAGCTCGGCGGTCTGCTCGTCGCCCGCACCGGCCGCGGCGCCTGGATTTACCTCGGCCTCGCCCTTTACCGCCAACTCCCCGAAGGCGTCCCCGGCGCCTACCGCCTCCTCGCCAACCTCATCAGCGCCGGGCGTTCACACGCCTTTTAGAGGCAGTACTCCCGTCGGTCCGCACAAAGTTCTTTGCGACCATCGGGAGCACCAACGCGAAGCCCAATACGCGTCACGAAGTGACCGCCCCACGCGCAGTGGGCCCGTCCGGCAGGACAGTCCTCAGTCCCGCCCGCGCTTCTTGATCTCCACATTCAGCCGCTTGATCTTCTGATTCAGCGTACTCAGCGGAATCTTGAAGTACTCTGCCGCCTCCGTCTGGTTCCAGTGGCAGCGTTCCAGCCGGTCGGCAATAATCCGCCGCTCAATCTCTTCCATCAGGTCGAACAGGCTCGCATCCGGCCGGTGGTCCAGCAGGCTCGCCGAATAGGTATTGCCCGTCAGCGCCGCGGGCAGCAGGTCGGCCGTGATCGTCCGCGTTGTCGCCAGCACCACGCCGCGCTCCATCGCGTTTTCCAACTCGCGCACGTTGCCTGGCCACTCGTAGTCCATCAGAATACGCATCGCCTCCGGCGCCAGCGTCGGCACCGGCACATCGTTCTCATCCGCATACAGCTTCAGAAAGTGCGCCGCCAGCAGCGGAATGTCCTGCCTGCGCGCGCGCAGCGGCGGCAGCTCCAGGCAGATCACGTTCAGCCGGTAGAAGAGGTCTTCGCGGAAACGCCCTTCGCGCACCGCCTGATGCAGATCGACATTGGTGGCGGCAATGATCCGCACATCCACCTGGATCTCCTGCGTCCCGCCCAGGTGCATAAAGCGCCGGTCCTGCAGCACGCGCAGAATCTTCGCCTGCATGTCCTGTCCCATGGTCCCGATCTCATCCAGGAACAGCGTGCCCCCGTTCGCAACTTCAAACAGCCCCTTCTTCGCCGCCACCGCCGAGGTGAACGCGCCCTTCACGTGGCCGAACAGCGTCGATTCCAGCAGGTCCGGCGGCACCGCGCCCGTATTCACCGGCACAAACGGCTTGTCCCGCCGCGGCGAGTTCGCGTGCAGCGCCTTGGCGATCAATTCCTTGCCGGTGCCGCTCTCGCCCTGCACCAGCACCGTCGACCGGCTCGGCGCCACCTGCGCCACCAGGTCGAACAGCCGCAGCATCGGATCGCTCTTCCCCACAATATTCTCGAAGTTGTAGCGCAGCTTCAGCGTGCGCTTCAGCTGCACCACTTCTTCTTCCGCGCGGCGGCGGCCAATCGCCGTACGAATGTCCGCCAGCAGCTTCTCGTTGTCCCAGGGCTTCTGCACGAAGTTCTCAGCGCCCGCGCGAATCGCGTCGACCACGTTCGACACCGTGCCGTACGCCGTAATCATGATCACCGGCAGCGACGGTTGCATCTCCAGAATCCGCGGCAGTAGCTCAATGCCGCTCTCGCCCGGAAGCGCCAGATCCAGCAGCAGCAGATCAAACTCGTTCGCTGCCAGCTGTTCCAGTCCCGCGGGACCGTCGGCCGCCAAAGTGACCTGGAAACCCTCCATGCCCAGCAGCGCATCCAGCGATTCGCGGATCGCGGATTCGTCGTCAATGATCAAAATGTGCGCGGGGCCGACCACGCGCGCATCAGATCCTGCTGCGGCCTGTGCCAACGTCTCCGGATTGAGTGGAACAGTAGCTTCAGACATGGGCCTTCTTCAATCGCAGCGTCCCGCCGATACCAGCACCGGCGTGACTTCCAACTCTACACATGGACAGCGCTCCCGGCATCCTCGACCACCGCATCGTTCGCGGCTGCCGGCCTTGCCACCCCGGGAAACTCCAACCGGAAGGTCGTGCCCACGCCCACTTCGCTCTGCACATGCATCTTGCCGCCATGCTCCTGCATGATGCCGTAGCTCACCGCGAGACCAAGCCCGGTGCCCTTGTGCTGCCCCTTGCGCGGCTTCGTCTTGGTGGTAAAGAACGGGTCGAAGATACGATGCAGATGCTCCTGCTCGATGCCTCCGCCAAAGTCCTGAACCACCACCCAGATCCGCCCGCCAGCCTGCTCCGTGGCAATCCGAATCCGCGCAGCCAGCGAGCCATGCATCGCATCCCGCGCATTCAACAGCAGGTTCAGCACCACCTGCTGCAGCTTGCCTTCGTTCCCCTGGATGCGCGGCAGATCCTCGTCCAGCTCCGTCTCAACGCGAATCTGCGCGGTCTTGAACTGGTGCTCCAGCAGCGTCAGCGTGTCATGCAGCAGCCGGTTCAGGTCCACCGACGCAAACTCCGTGCCGCCCGTTCGCGAGAAGTTCAGCAGTCCGTTCACAATCTCCGACGCCCGGAATGTCTGCTGCGTAATCTTCTCCAACACCGGCCCAATCCGCTTGTCCTGCTCCATCATCGGGCGCATCTGCTTCGCCAGCATCTGCGTATAGCTGGAGATCACAGCCAGCGGCGTATTCACCTCATGCGCAACCCCAGCCGCCAGCAACCCGATCGACGACAGCTTCTCCGCCTGCGTCAACTGCGTTTCCAGTTCAATCCGGTCGGTGATGTCATCCACCAGGATGATCCGTCCAACCACCGCGAAATCGCGCGTCTGCAGCGGCGCAATCGCAATGTTCGCAACCCGTGTCTCGCCCGTCGGCAGCGCCAGCTTGATCTTGTAGAACGTATGCGTGCCCTGCTCCTCGCGCACGCTGTCAAAGCGCTCCATAAACTCCGCAGGGAAGATCGAGCCCAGCGGTTGTCGCAGCGCCTCGGCCCGCGACTTCGCATACATCACTTCCATCTGCGCATTCCAGCTCTCGATCCGGTCTTCCAGATCGACCGCAAATATACCAATGTGGATCGACTCCACAATGTTTTCGTGGAACTCCTTCAGCCGCTCGAACTCCGTAATCTTCTGCTCCAGCCGCCGGTAGAGCTGCGCATTCTGGATGGCAATGCCGATGTATCCCGCCAGCGATCCCAACACCTCCATGTCCTCGCTGGAGAGAAAATCGCCGTCGTCCGTGCGCCCCAACCCGATGATCGCCACCGTGCGCGTGCCCCCGCCCCCGCGGTTGGCCACGCGGCAGGGCAGGTAGTAGTTCAGGTCCAGCAACCCGGCGCTGCGCTGCTGCTCATTCGGCAATCGCAGCACCTGCTGCGGATTCTCCAGGAAGATGTGATCATTCGCATCTTCGCTGTCAAAGTCCAGGAAGCGCACGTCCAGCGCATTCAGGTCCGATGCCTCCAGATTGGTCAGCCCATGCGAAGCCGCCAATTCGAAGCGCCGCTCCGCATTCGTCTGCCCGCTGCCTTCGCCGGGATTGGGGTCCTCCGTCGACAGGAACACCGCCACCCGCGTCACCAGCAGCGTTTGCGGCAGCCGCTCCACAATCGAGTCCACCAGCGCGCGCAGATCCGTCTGCGAGTTCAGGCTGCGGCCAAAGTCGATCAGCGTCTCGCGATAGTCGAAGCTCTTCTGGTCGAAGACCCGGTCCACCTTCGCCTGGATCATTCGCTTCAGCGGATCGAACACCAGCCCCGTCGCCATAATCGCGACCAGCAGCCCACCCGAGCCGAGAATCGGCAGCCGCGTGTGGACAATCTCGCCGCCCAGCGCCACCAGGCCAAAGTACCCTCCGACAATCGCCGCCGTCGCCAGCGTATACGTCACGCCGCGCTTGAAGATCAGGTCCACGTCCATCAGCCGGTAGCGCACAATCGCCCAGCTGAACGTCAGCGGCAGCAGCGCCAGGAACAGCAGCACCACCTTCGCCAGCAGTGTCGGCACCATCAGTCCGCTCAGGTACGGAATCGCATACAGCACGGTGAACGGTCCCACCGCCAGCAGCGTTCCCCGCGTCAGCCACTTCAACTGTTGCCGCTCCAGCGGCGAAGCCGCGCGCACATAGCGCGAGTGGAACACCACCGCCGCAATCACGTAGTAGAGAGCCATGTAGCCGACGCTGATCTGGTCCAGTCGGTGGCTCAGCGATCCCGGTCGCCGACCAGAAGTGAATCGCCCACGCTTGTAGCCCGATCAGGAAGGCTCCCGGCGCATACAGCAGCGCTGCACCCACCTGTCGTCGCAGCCTGCGTGGCCGTATTGCCTCCAGCTCCACCCCGCCCCCCGGCTGCGCGGCGAAACTCACCGCAAAGTGCAGGAACAGGGCCGGCTGCAGCATATTCGCAATCAGGTTGCCCCAGTAAATCACCTGGTCGAACCACCCCGGTTCGCCCGTCGATCGAAACGCATACAGTACAAACGACACCAGGCAAAAAACGTAAAAGTGCGTCGACTTCGGTGCCGTCCAGCGCCGGAACAGGACATACAGCCCGATCAGCAGGTACACCAGCGCAATCAGCCGCGATCCCTGGTCCGTGCTCCGGTCGGCCGGTTCCAGATAAACCTGGACCGGGAAGGGCGCAGTCGCTTCAGATCCCCGCTTCTCCGAAACCGGCCGGACAATCGAATACGTCGCCGCGTGGTCGTAAATCCCGTTCTCCGACATCGCCCGCACTTGCGATGCCAGCCGCGGAGTCGGCTCGCCATTGATCGCCTGCAGAATGTCCCCGTCGCGAATGCCCGCCCGGCCCGCCGGAGAATCCGCAGGAACCCGGTCCGCGCGCAAACCACCCTGCGCCTCCATCCAGACCACACCGTCCGCCGGAAACTCTGTGTTCAACTCCTGCGACAGGTTGAAGCCCGCAAGGACACATACCCCCAGAGTCGCAAGAGCAAGGGCGACCGCGAGAATTCGCGTCTGAAAGGCATTTCTCATGGTGCGATCAGCGAGCTACAGGCCCGGACCTTCATTCCCTGCCCACCTGGACAACAGCGCGTGCATTAGTAATGCAAGTTAGTCTCCAAACGACAACGCCCGATTCTCAAGGGATGCAGGTCTACAGGTTTCAAGGACCTACGGATAATCATAAACGCCTCCACGAATCGGGGATCGGTCCGCCCCCGGCAAGTCTCCCCCTCCTGCAACCCCTGTACAATCTCTTCGATCCATCCTACCCCGGCGCCCGAAGCCGTATCATCCCCTTAGGACCCCCGTGACCGCCCCCTCCACACTCCCCGCCGACTTCAACGAATTCATCGGCAATACCGCCGCCGTCGAGTCCCTCCGCACCGCCATCGCGGCCGGCCATCTGCCCCACTCCCTCATCCTCTCCGGACCCGCCGGCGCCGGCAAGTACACCCTCGCCCTCATGCTCACCATGGCCGTCGAGTGCGAGCGCCAGCCCCGCGATCTCTGGTCCAACGGTCAGACCCTCGCCGGCTTCTGCGGCCACTGCTCCAACTGCACCCGAATCGCCTCTGCCGCCAACCTCGAAGACCAGGTCGCCGCCGCCGTCGCCGCCCGCGAGGAACTCCGCGAAACCGACAAGAAAGACACCCGCGTCCTCATCCAGCCCCACCCCGACGTCCTCATCCTGCCGCCCGATCCGCCCCAGCTCCTCATCAAGCTCGGCCAGGTCCGCACCCTCATCCAGCACGCCCACTATCTGCCCGCCGAAGCCCCGCGCCGCATCTTCATCCTCACCGCTGCCAACATGATGAAGGAGGCCGCCAACTCCCTGCTCAAAATCCTCGAGGAACCGCCCGCCTCCGTGCACATCGTCATCCTCGCCGAAAACCCCGGCGAGTTGCTCCCCACCATCCGCTCCCGCTGCGCCTCCGTCCGCCTCGGCGCGCTCCCGGTCGAAGAGATCGAGATGCTCCTTGCCCATCGCCGTCCCGAAGTTCCGCCCGCGCAGCGCGCTCTCATCGCCCGCCTCGCGCAGGGCGCCGTCGGCCGCGCCCTCGCCTTCGACCTCGAAACCTATACTGCCGCCCGCGCCGACGCCCTCATCTTCCTGCGCAACGCCGCTGCCGCCGTCCAACCTTCTTCAAACTCCGACCTCGACCACACCGCCCTCTTCAAAATGACCGAGACCTACCGCGCCGGAGCCGAAGGCCAAACCAAAACCCTCGCCCTGCTCCGCGCCCTCTCGCTGCTGCTCGAAGACCTGCTCCTGCTCGACGCGGGAACCCCCGAACTCGTCCGCAACACCGACCTCCGCCCCGAGCTCGAACGCCTCGCCGCCGCCCTCCCCTTCGCTTGGATCGAACGCGCCAGCCACGCCCTCGATCAGGTCCACTCCGGCCTCCGCCGCAACCTCCTCCGCTCCCTCTCCCTCGACGCCTTCGCCGCCCAGCTCGCGACGACTGCCTGATTGCGCCAAGAACGCCGTCATCCCGACCAGAGCATCGGACGGCTTCATCGTCCGATGCGGAGTGGAGGGACCCCCGCATTTTCTTTTTGTCGCTCCTACCCGGCCCGCGCCGCCTTCTCCAACCTATCCCTCAGCGCCTCGCCCAACCCACCCATCTGTGGCACCGGGCACACGATCACCTTCGCCCCGCGCTCATCCAGATTCCGCAATCCGAAATACAACAGCCGCGCCAGTATCTCAGCATCGTCCCACGGCCCCCAGCGAAACTGCACCGCGGCCGAGCCGAACTCCCACCCATCCGGCAGCATCACCCCAACCTCCGCGCCGGGATGCTTCGCGATCTCCTCCAGCATCTCCTGCTGCCCATCCACCAGCACCAGCCGCGCCCGCGGAGCGTAGTGCCGTATCCCCATCCCCGGCGAAGGCAGACCCTCCGGAGCGCCTGCTGCACCACCCGCCAAATCCACCGCCCCAACCACCCGCACCTCGTCCCGGATCACCCGCGAGATCATCGCCGCCGTCACCGCTCCCGGCCGGTAGATCGCCTTCGCCCCCAAATCGAATACCGTCGACTCAACCCCCACGTTCGCCGGCCCTCCGTCCAGCACCGCATCGATCCGCCCATCCAGATCGGCCAGCACATGCGCTGCGGTCGTCGGACTCGGCCCGCCAAACTTGTTTGCGCTCGGCGCCGCCAGCGGCACGCCCGCCATCCGAATCAGCTCCCGCGCCACCGGATGCGCCGGTGCCCGCACTCCCACCAGCGGCCGTCCCGCCGTCACCGCATCGGGCACCTCCGCCGTGCGCGGCAGCAGCAGCGTCAACGGCCCCGGCCAAAACGCCTCCATCAGCGCCTCCGCCTGCTCCCGCAGCCCAGCCGGGAGTTCCGCCACCCGCCCCAGCATCTCGCGGCCCTCCACGTGCACAATCAGCGGGTCCCACGCCGGCCGTTCCTTCGCTGCAAATATCTTCGCGATCGCCGCTCCATCCAGCGCATTCGCGCCTAGCCCATACACCGTCTCCGTCGGAAACGCGACCGTCCCACCTTGCCGCAGCAGCTCTGCCGCTCGCGCCACTCCCTCAATTGCCGCAGCCTGCAGTCGTTCCGTCTTCAATTCCATCGCACCACCGCCCACTCAGCGCTCCCCGCGCCCTGCTTCTTCACGCCCGGAAGGCATCCTCTCGCTTCCCCCATCCTACCTTCACCGCCTATACTCTCCCCATGCAGAGCGCCGAGATCGAACTCAAATTCCCCATCCACGATCTCGCCCGCCTCCAGTCGCGTCTTCCCAGCCTCGGCTTCGTGCTCGATACCCCCCGAACCTTCGAGCAGAACACCCTCTACGACACTCCCGCCCGCAACCTCCGCGAATCCAGGCAGATTCTTCGCATTCGCCGCTACGGCTCCCTTTGGACCGTCACCCACAAACGCCAGCCCCTCACCCACCCCGGCAGCGACCCCGCCCGCTACAAGGTCCGCATCGAAACCGAGACCCAGGTCGACGACGGACCCGCGCTGGCCGCGATCTTCGCTCAGCTTGGTTACGCGCCGGTCTTCCGCTACGAAAAGTTTCGCACCGAGTGGTCGCAGTTCACCCCGTCCATCAGCGGCCCGCTCTTTACCGAGGAGGCCCTTCCCCCCGACGCCGCCGCTCCCGGCTCGCGCTGCCACCTCGTCCTCGACGAGACCCCCATCGGCGATTACGCGGAGCTCGAAGGCCCGCCTGCGTGGATCGATGAAACCCTGACCAAACTCGGTGTCGATCCCGACGCCTGCCTCACCGACAGTTATGGCCGCCTCTTCCTCGCGTGGAAAGAGCGCACCGGCAGCCCCGCCGGCAACCTCACCTTCGACGAAATCCCTGCCTCCGAACTACTCCAGCCCTCGGCCCTCTAACGCGCGCTGGGCCTCGCGCCGATACACCCTCTGATAGCCGTAATTCGACTGCGGGAATCCGGGGAGTTCATGAAGCTCGAAGCCAAGCTCGGCGTCAGCAGCGGCGTCCTCATCTCGGCCATGTTGGTCAGCGCATTCGTCGCCCATCTGCGCATCCGGGAATCCAACCAGCTCTCCACTGCGGTCGCCGGCCGGCGCATTCCGGTCATCTGCCGCGCCCGCGAAGTGCGCGCAGCCATGATGCACAGCATCGACTCGCTCCAGTCTTACCTGCTGCTCGGCAACGACCCCTCGTCCTCCAGCTATCTTCGCAGCCTGCGCAGCGCCGATCTGGTCTCCGCCGAGCGCCCGCTCGCCCAGCTCGTCGACCTCTCCCACCAAATCGACCTCGGCCAGGATGCCCCGGTAATCCGCCAGATGCGCACCGGCCTCGATCAACTCCGCTCCTCCGAGGAGGAGGTCGAGCGCTTGAACGAACTGCATACCCCCGAAGGGTCGCGTCGCGCCCGCGATCTCCTCCGCAATCAGATTCTGCCCCTCAATTCGACCCTGTTCGCTTCCATGGGAGCACTCATCCAGTCCCAGGAGCGGCAATGCGACGCCGATCTGGAACTGGTTCGGCGGGCCAATGCCGCCATTGTCGTCACCCTCTGGAGCGCCACGCTGTTGGGCGCGATTCTGGGTGGCCTCGTCTCGTTCCTGCTTGGCCGCCGCATCACTCGAGGAATCCGCCTCATCGCCGATCGCGCCGGCTCCATCGCCTCTGGCGACCTGACCGGCGCCGCACTTCCCATAAACTCCTCCGATCAGCTTGGCTTGCTGGCCCGCGTCATGCAGCAAATGCAAAACAGTCTCGCCAGCATCATCGGGGCCGTCGCCCAGACCGCCAGCTCCCTCACCGCCAGCGCCATCTCCATGAGCTCCGCCACCGACCACATCCACCGCCGCATCGATCAGCAAAGCCAGCAGACGCAGCAGGCCGCCACCGCCATGCAGGAGATGTCCGCCTCCGTCGCCGAGGTCTCGCGCCACACCCGCACCGCCGCCGAGACCGCTCGCTCGGCCGCCCAAATCGCCCACGAAGGCGACGCCATCGTCAAGCAGATGCTCAACTCCATGCAATCCATCGCCACCGCCGTCAGCGACACCTCCTCCGCCCTCGGCCTGCTGGGCGAGGACTCCCGCCGCATCTCTCAAATCGTCACCGTCATCGATGAGATCGCCACCAAAACCAACCTCCTCGCCCTCAACGCCGCCATCGAAGCCGCGCGCGCGGGAGACCAGGGCCGCGGCTTCGCCGTGGTCGCAGGGGAAGTCCGGCGCCTCGCCGAAAGCACCGCCCAGGCCACCGGCGAAATCACTTCCATGATTCAGGGCATCCAGAACCGCACTTCCGCCGCCGTCGCCAGCATGGCCTCGGGCACCGTCACCGTCGAGCAGGGTGTCGCCACCACCCATCGCGCCGGCGAAGCCCTCGAACGCATCATCGTCACCGCCGAACGCGTCGACCGCATGATCGCCCAGATCGCCATCGCTGCGTCCCAGCAGGCCGCGGCAGCCGATCAGTCCAGTTCCTCCCTCGATTCCATTCACACCCTGAGCCACGACAACCTGTCCGAGATGGCTACCACCACCGCCGGCATCGAGAGCCTTCGCGCGACCGCCGCCGCCCTCAAAGACCAGGTCGAACGCTTCCGCCTCGACATCCCCTGTCCAAAACCCACCCTCCCCGCGCGCGTCGCCAACGCCAGGGATGCGCTTCCCGCCTCGTCGAAGTCCAGGTTAGCCAGTCCCCACAAAACCAACGCCCAAGCCGTGGCTTGAGCGTTCGCTGACTCTCTGACCTGCCGCCTCTAGAAGATCTGGAAGTTCACCTCGACGTTCAGTTCCACCGCGACCGGCTTCCCGTTCTCCCGGGCCGGCTTGAATTTATACTGCTTCACCGCTTCCACCGCCTTCTCGTCCAGTCCCATGCCCACCCCGCGCAGGATATGCACGTTCTGCGGATTCCCGTTCTGGTCGACAACCAGGTTCACCAGCACAATGCCCATGAACTTCGCCTTGCGCGCTTCCTCGCTGAACTCAGGATCGACCTTGTAGATCAGCTCCGGCGACGAAACTCCGCCGCCAATCTTCCTCAGTCCGCCGCCGTAGTTTCCGCCCGAGCCCGGCCCAAGTCCCGATCCGTTGCCCGACCCCAGCCCCGATCCGCTCCCGTTGCCCATCGAGTTCCCGATCAGCGGCGAATTCGGCAGACCAATATTTGCCATGGTGTTGTTCGCCATCTTCAGGTCTTTTTGCACTTCGATCGTCGGATCCGGCATTTGGATCTTTGGCTGCTCCATCGGAGGCGCCTTCGGCGGCGTGATCTGCGTATCGGCAAACTTCGGCAGATGCCCCTGCGTCACCGGGGTCGGCCCCCTCTGGCCGCCGCCCCCGCCCATCGTCGTCTTCGCCACTGGCATCGGCGGAGGCGTCAGTAGATTTGCCACCTCCATCTGCTTGGCGACCATGTTGTTATGAATCGCCTTGGCGCCCCAGAAGAAAAATAGCAGGCCCAGAATCACATAAATCGCCACCGCGGACGCCGTCGCCTTCGGGTCCTGGTGCGTCGCCATCCGGTCCACCACTGCGATCGGCTTTGACTCCAGCACCAGCGGCGGGAGCTTGACCGGGAAGAACACATCGCGCAGGTTGCTCCACAAAGAGGCCCATACGCCCTCTTCGGCCTGCATAATGTCGCCGTCGCCCAGCGAGGACTCCACCCCGGCCCGCAGCAGCGGCGCCGGCTTCCCCGGATCGTCTTTCGGTAAAAACCCAAATTCAGACAAGTTGGTTCGCCTCTACCGCAGAGTCCGGCCACAGCTTCACAGGCTCTCTGCCTTCCCTCTCGGATCTCGCACGTCTTCCGCCATCTCTCGATACGTGTCCGGTCTTCTGCCGGTTCACTGCGGGTCGCGCCGCGTCTGGCCCCACACGACATTCTACAAAAGATTTGCCCAATCCAGTTCCCTTCTATGGATGTTTGACGCACTTCACCCCCCGGAAGTCTCCTTCCCAGGCAACAGCTTGGCCAGTCCGCGCATCATTCTCCCCCCAAGCCCGGATACAATAGACATTTGGCCCCGTGTCGGCACCACCTGACGCCGGGATGTGCCCGGATCCGCAGCATCTTCCGCGTACCGGCCAAACCCAGCATCCACACGCACCACGAGGAACGAATGCCCGAAGCACCCGATACCAGGCTCGCCGGCGAGAACCAGCCCAAGCCGCTCAAATCCACCCTCAACCTTCCGCAGACCGCCTTCCCCATGAAGGCCGGCCTGCCCGTCAACGAGCCCCTCCGCCTCAAGGCCTGGGAAGATAGCGATCTCTACGCGCAAATTCGTGCCGCCTCCGCCGGCCGTCCCCGCTACATCCTCCACGACGGCCCGCCCTACGCCAATGGAGCCATTCACCTCGGCCACGCCCTCAACAAGACCCTCAAAGACTTCGTCGTCAAAACCAAAACCATGGCCGGCTACGACGCCCCTTACGTCCCCGGCTGGGACTGCCACGGCCTTCCCATCGAAATCAAAGTCGACGAGCAGCTCGGCCGCAAGAAGCTCGAAATGGACCCCGTCCAGGTCCGCCGCGCCTGCCGCGAGTACGCCCAGAAGTACCTCGACCTCCAGCGCGAGCAGTTCATCCGCCTCGGCATCTTCGGTCGCTGGGCCACGCCCTACTCCACCATGGACGCCGAGTACGAAGCCCGCATCGCCGAAACCTTCTTCCACTTCTTCGAGAACGGCTTCGTCTATAAAGGCCTCAAGCCCGTCTCCTGGTGCATCCACGACCGCACCGCCCTCGCCGAGGCCGAAGTCGAGTACGAGCAGCACACCTCGCCCAGCGTCTACGTCAGCTACAAGCTCACCAGCGATCCTTCCACAATCTTGGGTGCCCCATTCGTGACGGCCTCATCGTCAAGAGTGGGGGATGAAGCTCCCAAGCCCGTCTACACCATCATCTGGACCACCACCCCCTGGACCCTCCCCGCGTCTCTCGCCGTCGCCTTCCATCCTGAAATGGAGTACGTCGCCCTCAACACGCCCGGCGCCATCTACATCGTCGCCCAGGCCCTGCTCTCCGAGGTCATCGTCCACGCCCGCCTCATGAGCGCCGCCAACCCCTCCGAGCCCGCCTCCCAGTCCGACATCGTCGCCCTCTTCAAGGGCACCGCGCTCGACGGCGCCACCTTGCAGCACCCGTTCCTCGACCGCACCGTCCTCGGCGTCAACGCCACCTACGTCACCGCCGACCAGGGCACCGGGGCAGTCCACACCGCACCCGCCCACGGCGTCGACGACTTCGCCACCGGTGCGCGCTACCACCTCCCCGAAGTCCAGTACGTCGACGACTCCGGCCGTCAGATGCACACCGAGCGCTTCGGTGGCAACGTCTCCCAACCCTACGAAGGCCTCACCGTCTTCAAATCCAACCCCGTCATCATCGAACTGCTCAAGGAAAAAGGCGCGCTCCTCTCCGCCACTCACTTCGAGCACTCCTACCCCCACTGCTGGCGCTGCCACAACCCCGTCATCACCCGCGCCACCGAGCAGTGGTTCATCAACATGGAAACCCCCATGCCCGCTCAAGGCGCCGTCATCTCGACCGAAGCGCAGCGCAGTGGAGAGACCCCCGCATTTGCCTCTGTGACGCCGCCAACCACCTTCCGCCAGCGCGCCCTCGACGAAATCAATCGCGTCACCTGGGACCCCGCCTGGGGCGAAGAACGCATCACCAACATGGTCCTCACTCGCCCCGACTGGTGCATCTCCCGCCAGCGCATCTGGGGCGTCCCCATCGCCGTCTTCCTCTGCCGCAAGTGTGGCGAGCCGCTGAACGATCCTGCCATCAACCAGCTCGTCGTCTCCCTTTTCATGCGCGAGTCCGCGGACTCCTGGTACATCCACGCGCCCGAAGACATCCTCCCGGCCGGCACCACCTGCAAAGCCTGTGGTCATTCAGACTTCCGCAAGGAGATGGACATCCTCGACGTCTGGTTCGAGTCCGGCTCCAGCTCCCACGCCGTCCTCGACGTCGACCAGGACACGCAGCAGGCGCCCAACGATCCCGACCCCCGCGCCGACCTCTACGCCGAGGGCGGCGATCAGCACCGCGGCTGGTTCATGTCCTCGCTGCTCTGCGGGATCGGCATGCACAATCGCGCGCCCTTCAAGACCGTCGCCACCTACGGCTGGACCCTCGACGAAAAAGGCCGCGCCCTCTCCAAGTCCCTCGGCAACTTCATCGATCCCGTCGAAGTCATGAACCAGCTCGGCGGCGACATCGTCCGTCTCTGGGTCGCTTCCGTCGACTTCCGCGAAGACGTCGTCGCCAGCCTCCCCCTGCTCAAGCGCCTCGCCGAAGAGATCTACCGCAAGCTCCGCAACACCTTCCGCTTCCTGCTCGGCTCGCTCGCCGAAACCAACCCCGCCACCGGCGCGACCCACTCCTTCGATCCCCGCCCCATGGCCGAAGGCGGCGACGCCGTTCCCTTCGCGCAGATGCAGCCCATCGACCAGTACATCCTCGCAAAGACCGCCGAGCTCACCGGAAAAATCACCAAGGCCTACGCCGACTTCGAATTCCACCGCGTCTACCACCTGCTCAACGAGTTCTGTAACTCCGAGCTCAGCGCCTTCTACCTCGACGTCCTCAAAGACCGCCTCTACACCTATCCCATCACGTTCAAGCCAGGACACGCCGAACAGGAGCGCCTCTACATCGCCCGCCGCTCCGCCCAGACCGCCATCTACAAAATCACCGACGCCCTCGCCCGCCTCACCGCCCCCATCCTCAGCTTCACCGCCGACGAGGTCTACCAATCCCTCCCCCACACCCACGGCAGCGTCCATCTCACCCTCTTCCCCAACTCGGAAGACCTAGCGCCCATAGCTCACAGCTCACAGCTCATAGCTGATTGGGAAAAGCTTCTTCAGACTCGCAGCACGGTTCTCTCGACCCTTGAGGCACTTCGAAATCGGAAGGAAATTGGTAAGGCGCTTGAGGCAATCGTCGCTCTCTATATGTCCGATCGTGTGGACGCGCCTCTCGTCACAAAATACCTGGCCTCACTACCCGAATTGTTCAACGTGTCCGAAGTCGACCTCTTCAGTTCCGAAGGCACGGTCGATCTTCGCGTAGAACGATCAGAAAAACCCAAATGCGACCGCTGCTGGCGCCACGTCCCCGACGTCGGCCAGCAATCCAACTACCCCACCGTCTGCCTCCGCTGCGCCGAAGCCCTCGACGCCATCGACTTCCCACCCTACGCAGCCACCAACAAGGAGTAGCCCGACACCGCAAACCCAACCGCTTCTAGGTAAGGCAAGCCTTCAGGCTTGGCCCTCTTAAGCTGCCAGAATAGAAGGGGGCTTTAGCCCCTGGGGTACGCTCCTCCCTTTACAACCAACTGAGAACTCACAACCGAGAACTGAGAACTAAAATCAAAATGTCCCTAACCACCATGCCCACCCCCACCCAAACCGAAACCGCGCAGCCCGCAACCATCACTCGCGACCGCCGCCCCATCCTCTTCCTCATCTCGGCCCTTGTCATCCTCGCCGACCGCCTCTCCAAAACCGCCATCGTTCACCGCATCCGTCCCGGCTACACCATCCCGGTCATCCCCGGTGTCTTCCGCCTCTCCCACGTCCTCAACACTGGAGCCGCCTTCAGCCTCATGGAGAACTGGCCGCCCAACGCCGTCCGTCTCGGCCTCATCGGCTTCTCCGTCTTCGCCGCTGTTATCGTTTTCATCCTGCTCTGGCGCAGCGGCCGTGCGCTCTCGCTCACCTCGGTCGCCCTCGCTCTCATCCTCGGCGGAGCCCTCGGCAACCTCTACGACCGCATCCGCTTCCACCACGTCGTCGACTTCCTCGCCGTCACCATCTACCACTACCACTGGCCCGACTTCAACGTCGCCGACTCCTGCATCGTCGTCGGCGCCTGCCTCCTCCTGCTCGAAATCTTCCGCCCCCAGCCCCACGCAGGCTGATCAGCACGGCGGGCAATCCCTCTTGCCGTCATCTCCGTGACCCAAGCCACGCGACCTCCCACACTCCTCAGTTAGAATGCGCATGCATCCTTTAAGGAGTTTTGCAAGGCCATGAAGAAGTTCATCCTGTCTGCCGTTGTGCTCGCGTCGCTCCAGCTTCATCCTCAAGCCCAGTCCGATATCCAGACCGCAACCCAATCCACCAACATCCCGCATCTGGAGAAGCCCGACACCCATTTCTCCCTCATCGTCGATGGCAAGCCCTTCCTTCTACTCGGCGGCCAGATCAACAACTCCAGTGCCTGGCCCGCAAACCTTCCCGCCGCCTGGAGCGCCGCCGAAGCCATGCACGCCAACACCGTCGAGGCGCCCGTCTACTGGGAGCAGATCGAGCCAACCAAAGGCGCATTCAACTTCAGCAACGTGGACCTGCTCGTCACCCAGGCCCGCGAGCATCGCCTCCATCTCGTCCTCCTCTGGTTCGGCACCTGGAAGAATGGCCAGAACCACTACGTCCCGGAGTGGATCAAAACCGATCCCAGGACCTACCCGCGCGAGGAGAATGACCACGGCAAGCTGCTCGACGTCATGTCGCCCAACTCCGCCGCCAACCTCGACGCCGACAAAACCGCCTTCGCCGCCCTCATGCGTCACGTCAAATCCATCGACGCAGCCAACCATACCGTCATCATGGTGCAGGTGGAAAATGAGTCCGGCTCGGTCGGCTCGGTCCGCGACTTCTCCCCCGCCGCGCAGAAGCTCTTCGACTCCCCCGTCCCTGCCGACTTCGCCCGCACCCTGCACCTTCGCCCCGGCAACTGGACCGCCGCCTTTGGCCCCGACGCCGACGAGGCCTTTGCCGCCTACTCCACCGCGCACTACATTGGCGAAGTCGTCTCCGCCGGCAAGGCCGAGTATCCCCTCCCCATGTACTGCAACGTCTGGTTCGCCTATCCCGTCCACGCGCTGGAAAACCGTGACCGTCCCAGCGCCGGCCAGGAGTATCCCTCGGGCGGTCCGCAACAGGCCAACATCGCCATCTGGAAGGCCGCCGCGCCTTCCATCGACATCCTCGCACCCGATTTCTACTCCGACGACTTCACCCTCTTTCGCACCATCGTCGCCACCTACTCCCGTCCCGACAACCCCCTCTTCTTTCCCGAGTGCCGCTTCGACGCGACCTTCGGCCGCTACTTCTTCTATGCGCTCGGCCACGGAGCCATCGGCTTCTCGCCCTTCGGCATCGACCACGAGCAGTTGCCCGAGGTCCCTAACCCGCAGGGCATCATCGCCTCCGCCCCGGCAACCTCCGTCAACCCCGCCGAGAACTACGCTCTCTTCCACGCTCCCGAGGCCCAGATCGCCCAGCTCAATCTGGAAGGCAAGCTCTACACGGCAGTCGAGGACAAAGGTGCTGCCCGCCAGTCCATTCACCTGCCCACCGCCGACGCGGTCGTCTCCTTCGGTTTTCCTCAGCCGGACGGCACTTACCCTCCCGGAACCCCGAACCTCCACGGCCGCGCCGTAGTCGCCCAGTTGGGACCGCTGGAGTTCCTGGTCTCCGGCTTTGACGCAAGCGTCAGCTTCACCCTCTCCGCAGCCGACCTGCAGCAGCAACCCAACCAGCAGATCGAGATCCTCCGCGCCGAGGAGGGCCGCTACGTCGACGGCGTCTGGCAGGCCACGCGCATCCTCAACGGCGACCAGACGGATCGTGGCCTCAACTTCCGCGGCCCCAACCCTCCGCTCGTCCGCATCCTGCTGCATACGCTGCCCCTCTACGACGAAGCCGTCCACCGCACCACGCAATAAATGCCGCGCGCCGCAAATTGCCGGACCCGCCCGAAATGACACTCGGCTGAATTTGTCCGACAATGAAGAGTGGCCATGCTTTCCCAAATTCCCGCTGTGAACGCCGACGAGGAATCCGCGCAGACCGCGCCCCCCCCCGCCAACGACGCCATCGTCATCCGCGGCGCGCGCACCCACAACCTCAAGTCCATCGACGTCGACATCCCTCACAACGCCCTCACCGTTGTCTCCGGCGTCAGCGGCTCTGGCAAGTCCTCCCTCGCGTTCGATACCGTCTACGCCGAAGGCCAGCGCCGCTACGTCGAGTCGCTCTCCGCCTATGCCCGCCAGTTCCTTGAGCGCATCGAAAAGCCCGACGTCGACCACATGGACGGCCTCGCCCCCGCCATCGCCATCAAGCAGAAAAACCAGACCCGCAACCCCCGCTCCACCGTCGCCACCGCCACCGAGATCTACGACTATCTCCGCCTCCTCTACGCCCGCTGCGGCACCGTCACCTGCCTGCACTGCGGCGGCATCGTCCGCCACGACACCGTCGACGAGATCGTCGCAGCCCTGCTCGCGCTGCCCGAAGCCACCCGTGCCTACGCCCTCTTCCCCATCGTTCGCGCCGAGGTCAACCTCCAACCCCTCCAGCCCGCCTCCACCGACGCTCCGCCCGAACCGCCCAAGCCCGTAAAGAAGGCCCCGAAGAAGTCCGCGAAGAAAGCCCCCTCAACTCCCGCCTTCGACCTCACCGACGCCCTCAAGGACCGTCTCGCCGAGCTCCGCCGCCGCGGCTACAACCGCCTCTATCAGCCCTCGGCAGATCCAACCCAGCCCGGCAACCTCGTCGAATTCTCCACCCCCGAATCCCTCCTCTCGCTCGACTTCTCCCAGCCCATCTACGTCCTCATCGACCGCCTCGCCCTCTCGCCCGACATCCGCTCCCGCATCGTCGACGCCATCGAGACCGGCTACCGCGAGTCCGGCGAAGTCCAGTTCCATACCCTCCCCAACCCAAACGCCGTCATCTCGACCGGCGCGCAGACCCCAAATGCCGTCATCTCGACCGGTGCGCAGACCCCAAATGCCGTCATCTCGACCGGTGCGCATCCCCCAAATGCCGTCATCTCGACCGGCGCGCCTCCCCCACATGCCGTCATCTCGACCGAAGCTGCGCAGCAGCGCAGTGGAGAGACCCCCGCATTGGTCTCTGACTCACCGCAGCGCCTCCGCTTTTCCGCCGCCTTCGAGTGCTCCACCTGCCATCGCGCCTACCGCGAGCCCGAACCCCGCCTCTTCTCCTTCAACAATCCCTACGGAGCCTGCCCCCGCTGCCAGGGCTTCGGCAACACCATCGACTTCGACCCCAACCTCATCCTTCCCGACCGCTCCAAAACCCTCGCCCAGGGCGCCATCGCCCCGTGGACCACCCCAAAATACCGCCCCTTCCACGGCGAGATGATCCGCTTCGCCAAGTCCGCCGCCATCCCCACCGACGTCCCCTACTACGATCTGTCGCCCGCCCAGCAGGAACTCCTCTGGGAGGGCCAGGGCTCGTACCCCGGCGTCCGCGGCTTCTTCGCCGCGCTCGAGCGCAAGAAGTACAAGCTCCACGTCCGCGTCTTCCTCTCCAAGTACCGCGGCTACGCCCTCTGCCCTGACTGCCGCGGCCAGCGCCTCCGCGCCGAAGCTCGCGCCGTCTTAATCAACGACAGAAATATCTGCGAAGTCTCCGCCCTCACCATCTCCGCCGCGCAGGCCTTCTTCGACCATCTGCAACTCTCGCCGTCACAAATCGAAGTCGCCGGAAAAATCCTCGAAGAGGTCCGCCAGCGCATCCACTTCCTCCACCAGGTCGGCCTCGACTACCTCACCCTCGACCGCCTCTCCTCCACCCTCTCCGGCGGCGAATCCCAGCGCATCCAGCTCGCCACCTCGCTCGGCTCCCGCCTCGTCGGCGCACTGTATGTATTAGACGAGCCCTCCATCGGCCTCCACACCCGCGACACCGCCAAGCTCATCCGCATCCTCCAATCCCTGCGCGATCTCGGCAACACCATCCTCGTCGTCGAGCACGACCCCGACGTCATCCGTTCCGCCGACCACCTGCTCGACCTCGGCCCCGGCGCCGGCGAGCTCGGCGGCCAGCTCCTCGCCTCCGGCACCGTCGCCGAAGTCACCGCCAACCCGCGCTCCATCACCGGAAAATATCTCTCCGGCCGCCTCACCATCCCCATCCCCAAACACCGCCGCGAGCCCGGCCGCGAGCAGCTCCGCCTCACCGGTGCCCGCATTCACAACCTCCGCGGCGTCGACGTCGATATCCCCCTCAATCTCCTCTGCTGCGTCACCGGCGTCAGCGGCAGCGGCAAATCCACGCTCATCCACCAGGTCCTCTACCGCGCCCTCATGCAGCTGCTCAACCGCGAGCCCGGAGCCGGCGAGCCCGAACCCACCCACCTCTACCGCACCCTCGCTGGCACCCAGCACCTCAACGACGTCGTCCTCGTCGACCAGTCCCCCATCGGCCGCACCCCGCGATCGAATCCGGTTACGTATATCAAGGCCTTCGACGAAATCCGCGCCCTCTTCGCCGCCCAGCCCGACGCCAAGCGCCGCGGCTTCACCGCCGGCAGCTTCTCCTTCAACGTCCCCGGCGGCCGCTGCGACGTCTGCGAAGGCGACGGCACCGTCACCGTCGAAATGCAGTTCCTCGCCGACATCGAGCTTCCCTGCGAAGAATGCAACGCCACCCGTTACAAATCCTCCATCCTCGACATCAAGTACAAGGGCCGCAACATCCACGACGTCCTCAACATGACCGTCAAGGAAGCCCTCAGCTACTTCGCCGGCATCCCCAAAATCGTCGACAAGCTCCACGTCCTCGACGAGGTCGGCCTCGGCTACGTCCGTCTCGGCCAGTCCGCCACCACGCTCTCCGGCGGCGAAGCCCAGCGCGTCAAACTCGCCTCCCACCTCGCCACCGCCCGCGCCATCGCCAACCGCAACACCCAGGACTCCCAACCCGCCGCCCGCACGCGCTCGCGCACCCTCTACATCCTCGACGAGCCCACCACCGGCCTCCACTTCGACGACGTACCAGAAACTCCTCAACGCCTTCCGCAAACTCATCGACGGCGGCGGCTCCCTCCTCGTCATCGAACACAACCTCGACGTCATCAAGTCCGCCGACTAGGTCATCGACCTTGGCCCCGAAGGCGGCTCCGCCGGCGGCGAAATCGTCGCCACCGGGACCCCCGAACAAATCGCCGCCAACCCCGCCTCCCACACCGGCCGCTACCTCGCCCCCGTCCTCGGCCTCATGCCACACAACTAGCACTCCCCCAGAATCGCCGTCATCCCGACCGGAGCGAAGCGCAGTGGAGGGATCCCCGCATCTGTATTTCGCTCGTCATCCTGAACGCAGTGAAGGACCCCTGTAATTGTTTTTCGCTCGTCATTCTGGCGCAGCCAGAATCTCCGTATTTGCCTTGTTCGCTTCTCATTTGCAGCGAAGGAATCTGCCCCACCTCAGTCCGTCATTTCCGCCCAAGCGCCAAAGGCGCGCAATATACCAGCCTGGGCCGAAGGCCCAGGTCACAGTCCAACAAGAAGGCAGGGGGCCGTAAGTGGATGCTGAAAAACTCCGTTTTGCTTAAGGGCACGGATTTATCCGTGCCGTAAAAGCCGCAGAATCATCGCGGCTTGAGCCGCTGAGGTCACTGTTTGCGGCCTCGGACTACTCTGGGCCGCCTTTTTCAGCACCCTCGTAAGCCTGACCCAGAAACGGTTCGCCCCCACTCCCGCGTCATTCTGAGCGAAGCTCAGAATCTCCGTCGTTGCCCTTTGTTTGTCATTCCCGAAGGGAATCTGCTTCTGCCTTTTCGGTCGTCATCCTGAGCGAGCGGAGCGAGTCGAAGGACCTGCCACGCGCCCCACCTCACTTCAACCACTCGAACCCCTCTGCCAACAAACTCCGCTTGTCATTCTGAGCGCAGCGAAGAATCCCCGCATTTCGTCCTGAATCGGTTCAATCCGTGCCCATCGGTGTTAAGCATTTCGGCCCCTACTTCACCCCCACCGGCTGCGTCCACGCCCCATCTCCCGCCGCATCCCACACCGCCAGCCGCACCCACTTCTTCCCCGTCGCATCGAACGGAATCCTCACCGTCTTCGTCCCGAACTGCGTCGTATCCGTCAGCTCACCATCTTCCGATCGACCTTCGTCCCATCGCTCCACACCACCTCCGCAAAATCCAGCGGGAACGTGTACTCAAACGTCGCCGTATACACGCTCTTCGCGCCCTAGCCTTCAATCGCCCAGTAATGGAACAGGATCTCTCCCGTCGTCCCGAAGAAGTTCCCTTCGTGAATCCCCTCCACAATCGGCGCCCAGCTCTCATTCCACGCCGGCACTTTATCCAGCTTCAGATAATTGATCGCCAAAAACGGATACGTATCGTCATCCGGCCGCTTCATGTACGTATCGCCCTCGGCCAGCATGAACTTCGGCTTCGGCGCCCAGTTGCTCATATCGTCGTTCACGCCAAAGCACCGCACCTCGCACAGCCGCTTCTGGCTCAGGTCCACCGGCAGCGACTCCCACGACCCGCCGATAAACCGGTCGCTCAAAAAGAAATCCTTGTCCTTGTACTCATCCGGAAACAGCGCCGAGCTCTTTGTTCGCGGGTGCGCGACCCAGAGGATGCTCTTGGTCTCATTCACAAACTTCAGCACATCGTCCGCCGATCCCAAGTGATACACCGTCCCGTATCCCGGCACCTCTTCCTCAAACGGCACGCCCGCCGCGCGCGTCCGCGTATGCGTAAAGTAGATCGGCCGCGGATTCATCATGTACCAGTGCCCGTCCAGGTAGCTGTTCACCTCTTCTTCCGGCATCACCAGAAAATTCTTGTCCGACAGTTTCTTCGACGCATCGAAGTAGGCCTTCTGCTCCGGCAACCGCAGCGGCCCCGCATCGCCGCCATCCGAATCGTCATGGAAATCGCCGAGGTACACAATGTTGATCCCCAGCCCGCGAAACACCGGCACCCACGTCGGCGCCAAATCCGAAGTCCCGTTGTCGCGCACCATCTCGTTCAGTTCCAGGTGAAAGTGCCCCGTCACCGTCTTGAATCCCGGCACCGGCTTGTAGGTATCGTCGTGCGTATACTTCAGCACCGCCTCGTCCGTCGCATGGCTGCCCGTCGCGCTCAGGTAGTAGTACACCGCCATCCGCTGCATCGTTCCCGGCGGCGCGTTATATAGCGCGTAGTTCAATTCCTGCGACCGCGCCGTCGACGACCTGTGCCTCCACACCTCATCGCTCACACCCCACGGCTTGTATCCCTCGCCCCGCTCCGGCTGCATCACCCCCAGCGAAAAGCTGCTGTCGCTGTCCTTGCGGTAATAAACGTAACCCAGGTTGACCTCATTCTCCCGCGCAAAGAAAAACTTGTGCGGCGGCGGAAACACCCCCAGCGAACCGGAGCCCGTCCACAGAATCTCCACCCGGTTCCGCGCCCGCAGATTCACTGGCTGCTCATTCATTGCGCCGCCGAAATCCTGCTCCTGCCACACCTGCGAGGTGTCCCGCCACACCACCTTCGTGTCGTTCGCAATTCCAAATCCCTTCAGCCCCGCCTTGTAGATGAACGCCACATCCTTCGCCTGCGTGCTCGCCACCGCCTCCTGCCGCAGCAGGTTCGAGCCCTTGTACGCCGTAAACTCCAGATCGCCCGCAAACAACCCCAGCGTCAGCCCGTTGAACGTCACCGTCACCCGGTCGCCATCCGTCTTCACCGCGCACGCGTCGGATTTGTAACTCACCGTGGCACGTTTTATCTCCGCCGCCGTGCGCGGCGGCCCCACCAGGTGGCTCGGCGTCGGTTCCCGGCACCGCCAGCGGCGCATCCCAGAACACGTTCCACTTGTAAATCTCCTCGTTCTCCGGCGTGTCCTTGCCCAGCCGCACCAGAATGTCCTTTTCCGTCTTCGACATCCTCCGCCGCCCGGTCGTCACCTGGAACTCCGGCGTCAGCTCTTTGCCCAGCACCACCCACGCACCCCCCGCATTCCGCGCCGCCAACTCCTCCACAACCGGCTGCCCGTCCTTCAGCCCAAACGCCGCCCGCAGCTCCTGTTGCGCCTCACCCTGCCACGTCAGCGTCACCCCGCCGCGCGTCGCCTTCCGCCTTCAGCCCATCGGCCGCCTTGTAGCCGGTCATGTTACAAGTCACACTCTGAGCAGCGCACGCCACTGCCAACCATCCCAACCCCAACCCCAACGCGAATTGCCTCATTGACTTAACCTGCTTTTCACTGCCGCTCGCACCAGCCGGAGTTGGATTTGCGATGTCTCACGCCGCCCGCCCCGCAGCGTGAAAAATTGCAGAACCAATGTACCTCACCAGACCAATCTCTGAATCGACACCCCGCAATCCGGCACGTCTCCGGCCAATCGCCCCTCCCGGCGCTTACCACGTTCGTGGGAGTGTGGGCCGCGTGCTTTCCCGCTAGCTTCTTCGTTAACAAGCAGAGCAGGCGTTGACGTGTACGGGGGCACACCATGAAAGAGCCTGTTGCAACGGCTGCTACTTCACCAATTCATCAATCCTTCTTCAATCGCTTCGTCCAGGATGAGTCCGGGCAGGATCTCGTCGAGTATGCGCTGGTCGGGGCCCTGGTTGCCCTCGGCTCAATCTCGGGTACGCAAAACCTCGCCGCCGGCGTCGCCAATACGCTCAACGGCGTCAAAACCACGTTAGCCAGTTCCCTCCCCGCTTCAACGTCCGGGAGTGGAAGTGGCAGCAGCAGCTCTGGCAGCGGCACCGGCAGCGGCTCTGGCTCTGGCACCGGCAGCGGCAGCGGCTCTGGCAGTGGAAGCGGCTCTGGCACCGGCAGCGGAGGAGGAACCGGCGGCAACGGTAACGGCGGAGGTGGCAACGGTGGCGGCGGACGCGGTGGCCGCGGCGGTGGTGGACGCGGAGGCGGTGGCAATGGCGGAGGCTACGGCGGAGGCGGAGGCCGCGGCGGCGGCTTTGGCGGCGGTGGCTACGGCGGAGGCGGCTACGGCGGCGGCGGTCGAGGCGGTCTCCGGCCCTGAACCCCGCTCCAGCCTTGCTATAATCAAGCCAGCGGCGAGACCCGGCTCCGTGCCGGGCCTTCGCTTTTAATCCCGACCGGAATCCCGCACCGCGCCACGTCTTCCTCGATCACCTGACGTCGGCTCGCGCAAGAGGCCCCCACGCCGCCCGCACATCCCATCCCGCGAACCACCCCGCCAAGCCCGTTCCGTGGCGCCGCAGCCCTGCTGGTCACCGTCCTCCTCGGCACGGTCCTCATCCCTGCCTTGCCCGCGCAGGACTTCTCCCATCCCGACACCCAGCCCGATCCCCGCGCCCCGCTCATCCAGCAGGCCAACGACGCTCTCGCCGCCGGAGACTTCCCCGCCGCCCTCAAAATCCTCACCAGCCTCAACACCCAATCCCCCAGGAACCCCCAGGTCCTCTACGACCTCGGCCTCACCCTGGAAGCTCTCCCCACCCCTCCTGCCGCTGCGCCCGGCGCCGCCGCCCTCACGCCCGAATCCTGTTACCGCCAGGCCATCGCCGCCGACCCCGCATTCCCGCTCCGCATGTCGCCCTCGGCCTGCTGCTCGCCCGTACCAATCGTCCTGTCGAAGCTCGCACCCAACTCCTCGCCGCAACCGCCCTCTCCGGCGTCGAACCCGCGCTGAAGGCCCGTGCCTTCCGCGCTCTGGCCAAGCTCGATCAGCAGTCTACGCCCCCCAACCCCACCGCCGCATCCGACGAACTCCTCGAGGCCATCAAGCTCACCACCGAGCTGCCCGAAGACATCCTCCTCTCCGCCGAAATCGCCGAGTCCGCCGCCGATCTCCCCTCCGCCGAGCAGGCCTACCGCCGCTTCCTCGCAACTCCCGGCAACGCCGCCGACCCGCAAGCCACCGCCGCCCTCGCCCACGTCCTCCTCGCCGAGCAGCACCCCGCCGACGCCGAAACCCTGCTCACCGCTGCCCTCGCCCGCACGCCCGGCGACCCCAGTTTCACCGCCCAGCTCGCCGAAGCCTACCTCGCCTCGGGCGACCCCGCCAAGATCGCGCAGGCCACCCCCCTGGTCGAATCCCTCCACCAGAAGAACCCCGGCAAGCAATACGATGAGTCGAAGAAGGGCTACACAAC
>CAWBFL010000070.1:0-95115 GCA_963787905.1 uncultured Acidobacteriaceae bacterium
CCGCAATCGGTGTCGCGCAGCATCATCTCGTAGATCGAGGCGGCGCGGGCGGTGTCGCGGGAGGTGTAAGCCATGGAGGCCATGGCGTCCACCAGCGAAACTACGTTGTACTGGGCAAGGTCAATGTGCTGAATCGGGGTGGTGAGCAGTTCTTTTTTGGTAGGCATAGTCAGGTATAAGGATATCGCGAATCGCCAGTCGTGGCGCGGCCGCAGTGTGAATTTCCAGTAACCCGTTTCGCCATGATCAGGCGGCGTGGCAGTGCTTGGCCTTGCGCCCGCTGCCGCAGGGGCAGGGACCGTTGCGCCCGACCGTTCGCGCCTCGGCCCGCCAGGTCTCATCCTGCATGGCGTACCACTGCATAATCTCCGCCGGAGGGCGCTCGGCCTGGAGCAGCCGCGCCATCATTCGCATGGGGCGGTCCACATGCTGAAAAAACATCTTGTACCCGGCGCACAGATAGTTCAGCCCCGGCTCGCCATCGGGCGTTGCTATGAACCGGTCCTTGGGGCAGCCGCCGTTGCAGGCAAAGCGCACGCTGCACTCGCGGCAGTATTTTGGGAGGGTGTCGCGCTTGTCCGTCCCGAACTTGCGCTGCCGCGAAGAGGCGACCAGATCGGCCATGTGGGTGTCGCGGATGTTGCCGAGCAGGTAATCCGGCTCGACAAAGTGGTCGCAGGAGTAGAGATCGCCGGTGTGCTCGAGTGCCAGCGCGTCGCCGCAGGTGGGGGAGAAGACGCACAGCGAATACTGCCCGACATGCGCGCCGAGGGTAACGTCGAAGAGCTGCACGTAAACGCGGCCGACGTCGCGCCGCACCCACTCGTCGAAGATGTCGATGAGAAAGCGGCCCAGCTGCTCGGGGCGCACCGACCGCTCGGTCACCTGGCCGCCGGCCTGCACGTAGAGGGGCCGATTGCCGCCAGCGCGCGTGCCCCAGCCGAGATTCGCCAGCGGCACCAGGTCCGCATTCATCCGTTCGACGATGGGGATGAACTGCATGAAGCCGGCGCCCATGCGGTCGCGAAAGAAGCGGTAGACGTCGAGTGCGTGCTCGACGTTGCCGGCATGCACGGTGCAGAGGACATTGGTCTCGACAGTGTGCTTTTTCAGCAGCTCCCACGCACGCATCACCTGGTCGAAGGTGCCACGCCCGCCCTTGTCCACGCGGTAGGTGTCGTGCAGCGGACGGGGACCGTCCACGCTGAGGCCAACCAGAAATTTGTGCTGCTTGAAGTAGGCGCACCATGCGTCGTCGAGACGGGTGCCGTTGGTCTGGATGGTATGTTCGACGCGCTGGCCGGGCCGACGGTGCTTCTCGATGAGATCCATCGCCCGGATGAAAAATTCGAGGCCCATGAGGGTTGGCTCGCCACCCTGCCAGGCGAGGGTGACCTGGGCGGGTTGCGAATCCAGCAGCTGGCGGATATAGAGCTCAAGCAGGTCGTCTGCCATGCGGAATTCGCTGCCGGGATAGAGGGCCTCCTTGGACAGGAAAAAGCAGTAGGTGCAGTCGAGATTGCAGACGGCGCCGGTGGGCTTGGCCAGCACGTGGAAGTAGCCGGGGGTCTGGGTCATCGCGGGTGAAGAACTTGCCTGTTCCATGGCATCTAAGATTCTATCTGTGGCTGCAACCACTCAACTCGCGCTGGGCAGACGTGCAGCCAGCCCCATTACGATGTGGCACCTGCTGTCGTTGGACGCGCCGACGGTGGCCGCGTTGTGGACGTGGTTTGTCGCGCGCGCCAGCCATATCCGGCTGCCGGTGGCTGCGCCCGTGGCTATGGCCATTACGGTGTGGATGCTCTACGCCGCGGACCGCCTGCTGGATGCGCGGCACGCGGGACCGGATGATGTACTCGAAGCACGGCACCACTTTCACCACCGCCATCGGCGGGGCTTCTGGGTGGGCATTGCGCTGGCGGGCGTAGGGCTCGCAGGCCTGATGCCGCGCCTCGACCCCGCCGCCCTGCACCTGTATATCGTCGAAGGCGCACTGCTGGCCGCGTGGTTCCTGGTGGTACACAGCAAGCGCGGGACGCGGCTGCCCAAGGAGATCGTCGTCGGCCTCTTTTTCTCTGCCGCAGTCTTCATCCCCAGCGTAGCTCGCTGGCCTGCGCTGCGCCCCGTACTGCTGCCGTCCGCGATCCTGTTCGCCGCGCTGTGCAGCCTGAACTGTCTTTTCATCTGTGCGTGGGAACATGAGGGTTCCCAACAGCAGCTATCGCATCCCACCACGCGGCTGGCACTGCCGCACCTTCCCGCGCTGACCGCAGCCGCTGCCCTTGCCGGCGCAGGGCTTACGCTGATCGGCCCCGAGCTGTCGAAGCCCATCACCGCTGCCTGCGTGCTTTCCGCCGCAGGGTTGCTGGCGCTCGATCGCAATCGCGGCCGGCTTTCCCGTACTCACCTGCGCGCGGCCGCGGATCTGGCCCTGCTGACGCCTGCGCTACTGCTGCCCTTCCTGCCATGACGCCACCCGTCGCCAACTTCGACCTGGTCGCGCGGCCCTATCGATGGATGGAGTATCTGACCTTCGGCCGGTCGCTGGAGCGCTGCCGCGAGCACTTCCTGCCCGCACTGGCAGAGCGCCGCAGTGCCCTCGTGTTGGGCGACGGCGATGGCCGCTTCCTGGCGCGTCTGCTCGGTTCCAACCCGGGGCTGCACGCCGACGCGGTGGATCGCAGCGCGGCCATGCTGCGCCTGCTTGAGCGGCGGGCCGCGGCGAGTGCTCCCAACGCCGCAATGCGGCTCGGCACCCACCAGACCGACGCCCTGGCCTTCGAGGCAATGCAGAGCTACGACCTGGTCGTCACCCACTTCTTTCTGGACTGCCTCAGCCAATCCGAGGTGGAGGAGCTTTGCCGCCGGATGGTTCCGCACCTGGAACCGGGGGCGATGTGGGTGGTTTCCGACTTCCGCATTCCCGAAGGCGCCATGCACTGGCCGGCGCGCGCCCTGGTCGGCTGTCTCTACTTCGCCTTCCGGCTGCTGACCGGGCTGCGTACCAGGCGGCTGCCCGACCATGGGGCGGCCCTCCAGGCCGCGGGCTTCAGGCGGACGGCGCAGCACTTTTCGCTGGCCGGGGTGCTGACGACTGAACTGTGGCTCCAGGAGTAGAATCCGGCCATGCTGCCGCCGCAGAAGCCGAAGGTCCCCGACATTGCCGATCCTGTTCCCGACCCCGAGCCGGCCAGCCCGTCGCTGCCCGAACCAGATCCCGGGGTGTTTCACCACGATGTGACGGCGCCTGATGCCGGCCAAGATACCCTGCCGGATCAATAAGATCCAGCCTCCCTGGAAATTAACATTGGCGTGGCAGGCGCTGCCCTACAATGTTACAAGAGTATGAATATTTACATCCTCCGACATGCCAGCGCCGGGATTCGGCGCGTCAATCCCGTTCTCGACCGCAAACGTCCGCTGGACAAGGAAGGCAAGCGCCATTGCCTGCAACTGGCGCATGTGCTGAATGCGATGAAGCTCCAGTTCGACGCAATTGTGTCGAGTCCGCTGAAGCGCTCCATGCAGACCGCGTCGCTAGTGGGCACGGAGATGGGCTTTGAGGCTCCGATCCTGGCGTCGCCCGCGCTGGCGCCCGAAGCCACGTTTACCCAGTTCCAGAAGCTGTTGCGGGACTGTGCGGAGTTTGAGAATGTGCTGGTAGTGGGACATAATCCCAACCTCACCGGCTTCGTCGGGTCACTGCTGGTCCCGGCTTCGACCTGCCCGGCCATCAGTGCGGACGGCAGAAACGGACTGGCCCTGGTGCGTTTGCGCAAGGGCTCGCTGGCGCGGCTGAGCGTGACCCGCGGTCCTGCCACGCTCCAGTGGCTGCTGGAACCGCGCACCGTCCGCGCACTCTATGCGACGTCGACAGCCAAGTCGCGCAAGAAGACCTCGCGAAAATAGGCTGCCTCTTTTTTGAGCGACCATGCCTCGAGCTCCGCACCGCCGCGTCCCGGGACCAACTCCAGCACCACCCGCTTGGGATAGACGTGGGTCCGCATGCGCACCGCCGCGCTGGCACGATCCTGGTTCAGCGCCACCGCGAGCCGCAGGAGCGTCACCGCCCGCAGCACGTTGATATGCTCTTCCACGGGAACCGCGCGCATGACGCGATCGACGGCGTCGGGCCAGCTCTTGCCCAGGTAGCGCGCAATCGCGCTGACGATCGCGCGCTGCTCCGGGGAGAAGCCGAAGATCTCCGAGTTGGCCACGATGTACTGGGTGTGGCGATGGTGGCCCTGGTGGTTCATGTACTTCCCAACGTCCTGCATCATGGCGGCGGCCTGCAGCCACAGCCGATACTCGGACGGTAGCTCGTGCACATGGAGCAGCTCATCGTAGAGCTGGGTAACGTGCTCGCGTACCGGCTCGGCCTTGCGCTGGTCGACACCATAACGGCGGCAGACCTCGAGGACGCCGGCCCAGCGCTCGGTCTCGATCTTGCGGTGCACGGAGGCACGCAGATCCACCTCGGCCAGCATCTGCTCGAGGATCCCGTTGCTGAGTCCGAGCGGGGAGTAGCGAAAACCCTTCAGGCCCAGCCGCTCCAGCAGGTGGGTGTAGACGACGGCGCCGCCGATGATGATTTCGGACCGCTTGGGTCCAATGCCGGGAATCGATGCGCGCTGCACGTTGCTCATCTTGGTGAGCCGCTCGGCCAGACGGCGCACCTCTTCGGCCGTCGTGAGCCGGGTACCCTGCGCGCGTTTGGACGATGACCCGCGCGCGCCGCGCTTGCCGGCCAGCGAGGCGCTGGCCTCAGAGAGCGCGGCTGCCGTGCCCGAGGTGGCAATGACCAGGCCCACGCGAGGGACTCCCAGCTTGCGTTCGGCGCGCCGCAGCTCGCGGTCAATGAACTGGCGCATGCGGGCGATGTCCTGCTTGCTGGGAGGATCGTTGCGCAGGAACTCCTGCTGCAATCGCACGGCGCCCAGGGGCATGCTGACCATCTCGCGGATGCGGCCCTGCTCGGAGAGGGTGACCTCGCAGCTTCCGCCGCCCAGGTCGATCAGGACGCACCGACCCTTGGCCCCCGGCTCCAGCGTTACGACACCGAGATGAATCAGGCGGCCCTCTTCCAGCCCGGAGATCACCTCGACCTGCCAGCCGGTGGCTGACTTCACCCAGGCGGTGAAGGCCGCTGCGTTGCGCGCATCGCGCATGGCGCTGGTGGCCACCACGCGGACCTTATCGGCGACGTGCAGCTGCACGGCCTTCTGGAAGCGCTTGAGTGCGCGGATGGTGTTCGCCATGGCGTCGGGAGAGATTACGCCGGTCTGAAACACGCTCTCGCCGAGGCGCACCACCTCGCGGTCCTCATGCACCAACTTCAAGCGGTGTTGCTGCACCGTGGCGATCTTCAGGCGAACGGAGTTGGAGCCAATATCGATTGCGGCGAACGTAGGCATGATTCAGGCGTCTCTCAGAATGACGGAGGTGTCGAAGACCCGGGTCCGGACCCGAAGGAGAATTCCTCTTTACAAGTCACGATACAACGCCCGCGGATTGCCGCGCGCATCTAAATAATCCCGAACGGATTCGATTGCGAAACCGGGCCGGGAATCGCTTCAAGGGGGATTGCGGTTTTGTCCACCTGCTGACCGCAACATGCTTACAACGTATGCTGTTAGAGCAAGTGAGTTCCATGACTATTATCGCCTCACCGGAACCCGCAGCCCCCCTCCGCGGCGCCGAGCATTTGCGGCGCGCGCGCGCTCTCTCCGTTCTGGGCGCGCTTTGGCTGCTCCTCTTCTTTGCTTCGCTGTTTTCGCCTCCGGTGCTGGACGACGCCGATGGCACCCACGCCAACGCAGCACGGCAGATGGCGCTTTCCGGCGACTGGGTGACCCTGCGCGTCAACAATGTCCGCTACCTGGAAAAAGCGCCGCTGCCTTACTGGATTGTCGCAGCCAGCTACCACATCTTCGGATACAACACGTTCGCCACCCATCTGCCGCAGGCGCTTGCGGTGCTGTTGCTGATGCTGCTGGGATACCGCTGGGCGAGCGAGTCCTTTGGAGAGCGCGCGGCCCTCTACACCGGCCTGGGTGTGCTTACGTCCGCGGGGGTCTTCCTGTTTACCCGCGTCCTGATCCCCGACGTTCTGCTGTCGCTGCTGCTCGCCGCCGCTCTCTACTGCTTCCTGCATGCGCTCGAACCAGCAACCAGCTCGAGTGTTCTGTCCGTGGCGCAGCCTCACCGCAAGATGGGCGGGACTTACGCGTACCTGATGTGGACCGCGCTCGCATGTGCGGTCCTGACCAAGGGCCTGGTTGCCATTGTGTTCCTGGCGGGAACGGCCGTCGTCTATCTTGCGCTGACCGCCGAAGCGCGCAAGTGGCGGCAGCTCAAACCGGTCAGCGGCTGCCTGCTATTTCTCGCCATCGCAGCGCCGTGGCACATCTTCGCCGGCCTGCGCAACACCGGCGGCATGAACGACCACGGCTTCTTCTGGTTTTATTTCATCAATGAGCATGTGCTGCGCTTCCTTGGCCGCCGCATTCCAAGGGACTACAACAAGCTGCCCGGCTATCTTTACTGGAGCCTGCATTTCGCGTGGCTCTTTCCCTGGAGTTTGTTCCTGCCCCTGTTTTTCGTTGACGCCACGCGCCGATGGAGACGCTATGGCCTCATCCATCCGGACAAACTTTACTTTGCGACGCCCTGGATTCTTGGCGCCTTTTTTCTTGCGACGATTGCCGTCTTCGGCACGGCAAGAGGGTTTGCGGTTGCATTCCCCCTCGCCTGCCTGGTTTCGTGGGGCGCGTGGCGCAACCGGAAGCTGGGCCCATGGTACGCACGAAATCCTCAGCCACTTGCCGATCTGACTTTGGTCCAGAAGACCTCGCTGCTGCTCACCGTTTTTTCCGCGCTCGTCCTCGTCTTCTTTTCGCTTTCGACCAATCAGGAGTACTACACCTTCCCGGCATATCTGCCGCTGCTGATGCTAATTGGGGCGGCGCTGGCGCGCGCGGAGGCCATCTATCCCGGCACCGATTCCGAGGCAAGATCGGCGCGCCGCTGGACTACGTTTGCGCACGCCTCGTTCACGGTTTTTGGCGCCGCAGTTGCCGCGGCCCTCAGCTACGGGTTGTGGACTTCGCGCCATCTGCCGGCATTGCCCGACGTGGGAGACCTGCTGGCTCACCGCGGGATCGGCGATTACACGCTATCGATGTCGTCGCTGTTCGACCTCACGGGTCCCAGCTTTGCCGCGCTGCGCCTGCCTGCGTCGATTGCGCTGGCGGCGTTTGCCATCGGCCCGGCGATCGCATGGCTGCTGCGGGCGCAACGCCGCCATCTGGCAGCGACGACGGCCATGGCAACGACCTCGGCCGTTTTCCTGTTCGCCGCGCATGTGGCGCTGGTGCGCTTTGCGCCCATGCTTTCGTCGCAGAATTTTGCCGAACGCATTCTGCAGCTTGAGGCCACGGGGCAAATTTCGCGCGACAACACGCTTCTGCTCTATGGAGATCAGGCCTACGGCTCGTCGATCCCGTTCTACCTCAACCGTCCGCTCTCACGGCCTGCTCTGCTGGTCGACGGCCGATCCTCGTCGATGCTCTTCGGCTCGACCTTTCCCGACGCGCAGGGACTATTCCTTACGCCGACTGAACTTCTCGCCCAATGGGGCACAGGGCCGCGCAGACTGCTGTTCGTTCCGCTGGAGCGCCGCGACGAGGTCGACCACCTGCTTGGACGGCGCCAAGTCGTCCTTGAAGAAACCGCCGGCAAAGCCCTCATCACCGACCGGCCTCTGGACAAATAACCGTGCCCGTGGGCGTCGCGGCTTGATCGCGCCGGCCGTGGGAAGTTCTCCTCTTATCATGCGAAACTAAGCCGAACCAGATACGTGACCTTGATCGAAATCCAAACCGAATCCGCTCCGACCTCTGAACGCCGCTGGAATCCGCGATCCATCTGCCTAATCGTCCTCACCTGGCTGGTTCTCCATATTGGGGGCCTGTTCACTCCCGGCCTGCTCGACGACGTCGACTCGGTCTACCTGCAGATCGCGCGCGAGATGCTGGGGCGTCACGACTACGTCACGCCAACGGTAGACGGCATCCGCTTCTTCGACAAGCCGCCGCTGATGTACTGGCTGGCTGCAGGATCCTTTCACGTCTTTGGAGTACACGACTGGGCGGGACGCCTGCCGCTGGCGCTGTTGACGCTTGCGCTGCTGCTCGCCACCTACGGGCTCGGTCTGCGCCTCTTCAGCGGGATCTCGCCAATCGCGCATCCGGACCGCGCCGCGCTTTACTCCGCGCTGGCGCTGGGCACCTGCATCGGCCCGTATCTCTACACCCGGTTCTACATCCCCGACATTGTGGTGGCGCTGTGGATGACGCTGGCCGTCCACGCCTTTCTGGTTGCGCTGGAACGTGTCCGGGACAGGGAAAATGGAGCAGGGACGATGGGCCGCTCGGCTCTGCTTCCCTGCCTCGCCTTCGCCGCGGCGAGTGCGCTGAATCTGCTTACCAAGGGATTCATCGGGGTCGTCTTCCCCATCGCCTTCGTGCTGATCTACCTGGCGCTGACCCGCCAACTGAAGCTGCTGCTGCGGTTCCACGTGATCGCGTCCACGCTGGTCTTCCTCGCCATCGCGGCGCCGTGGCACATTCTGGCCGCGCTCCGCAACCCGCCCATCGCACTGCCAGCCGGACTGGGCCTACCCGCGCATGCCGGCTGGGCCTGGTTCTATCTCTACAACGAGCACATTGCGCGCTTCCTTTCGCAACGCATCCCGCACGACTACGGCCAGGTTCCGATTCCGCTGTTCTGGTTGCTGGCGGCGATCTGGATTTTCCCGTGGACGGCGTTCCTGCCGGGCGCCATCGCCCAGCACATTCGCAATCTGCGGGAAGCAGTCTCTCCGCGACAGCGCGAGGCCGCAGTGAGCCTGCTGCTGTGGGCGGGTCTGGTGCTCGGATTTTTCACGCTCTCGGCGCGCCAGGAGTACTACTCGCTGCCAGCCCTGCCTGCACTTGCGCTGATGGCGGGAGGCTTGCTGGCGTGTGCCGACCGCGACCATTCCTCCGTTGCCGCCCGCAGCGCACTGGCGTGGCACAAATGGCTGCTGGTCCCGATCGGCTCGGTTTGCGCGGCGATTGCTCTCTTTTTCGCCATCACCGCACCGCATGCCGATGCTCACACCGATATCGCGACGCTGCTCCAGCAGGGTGGAGCCTACAACCTTTCGCTCGGCCACCTGTTCGACCTGACCGGCCGGGCCATGGGACTGTTTCGCGGACCACTCACGCTGGTCGGCCTGAGTATGATCACCATCGGCCCGGTGACTTACTTACTGCGTCGTACCAACCATACCTACGCGGCCAATTTATCGCTCGCCGCCGCAGCGGCCTGCCTGCTGCTGTGCATGCATGAAGGCCTGGTGCGTTTTTATCCGACGCTTGGGTCGAAGGGCCTGGCCGAGGCCGTTCTTGCGGAGCAGCAGTTGCGCCCGCGAGCGAACGACCTGATCGTGATCGACGGTGAGCTGACCGCGGGTTCGACCCTGCTGTTCTATACCGGCGAACCTGTGCATCTGGTCAATGGCCGCATCAATGGCCCGTGGTTCGGCAGCTTCTGGCCCGATGCGCCCGCTATCTTTGAGACCGACGCCTCGCTGGATCGACTGTGGGCCGGCCCGCAGCGTATTTATCTGCTGACCTATCACCCTGACGTGCGCATCCCGGATCTGAGCCGCTATGGTCCGGTACACCTGCTGGCCGCCGCCGGGGGCAAATCGATACTTACCAATCAACCCTGAAGTCACTTCGTGACGCGCATTGGGCTTCGGTCACTTCGTGGCGCGCATTCGGCTTCGGTCACTTCGTGACGCGCATTGGGCTTCGGTCACTTCGTGACGCGCATTGGGCTTCGCGGCGGTGCTCCCGATGGTCGCCACGGGAGTCAGTGCCGACCATGGGGAGGATTGGGCGAAGCAGTCAAGGCGCGTAAATGCCCGCGTTGAGGCACGGGTGGTGCGGGGACAGAATAACGTGCGGAAACTTGCGTGACACGCATCACCTTCCCACCAGCGGCTGCGAATGAAATACTTGTCCTATGTCAACGCATACGCGCAAGATTCTCATCGCCGCCAATTGGAAGATGTTCAAGACTCCGGACGAAGCCGTCGCCTTTACCAAGGCATTTGTTCCGCTGGTCGCCCACAACAAGCACGCCGAGATCGTGGTTTGCCCGTCGCCGGCGCTGCTGCCCACCGTCGTTGAGGCCGCACGCCATACCTCCATCCGGGTGGCCGCGCAGAACATGCACTGGCTTGACCAGGGTGCGTATACAGGCGAAACATCGCCGCTGCAGTTGAAGGCGCTGGGCGTCACCCACGTCCTGATCGGCCACAGCGAGCGCCGGCAGTACTTCAACGAGACGGACGAGAGCGTGAACCTGAAGCTCAAGTCGGCGCTGGCGCATGGCCTGGTTCCAATTGTGTGCGTGGGAGAATTGCTGGCGGAGCGCGAATCCAACCAGACGGCGGAGGTACTGGAGCGCCAGACGTCGGTTGCGCTGAGCGGCATCGATCCGGCGGCCGCGCATCCTCTGGTGATCGCGTACGAGCCCGTCTGGGCCATTGGCACCGGCCGCACCGCGACTCCAGAGATCGCCGACGATGCGCACAGGATCATCCGCGCGCAGATCGCCAAGTCACTTTCACCCGAGCTTGCCGCGAGCACGCGCATTCTCTACGGCGGCTCGGTCAAGCCGGAGAACACGGCGAGCCTTTGCGGCTGCGCGGACATTGATGGCGCGCTCGTGGGCGGCGCCAGCCTGGAGCCGGAATCGTTCGCGAAGATTGTCAACAACTCCGCCGCATAGCCGCAGCTTGCAATAAAAACGCCCGTGCCGAGTCCAACCATCGGCATGGGCGTTTCTTTGTGGATTTGCGGTGCCTTGCTAAGCGCTAGTGGCGATAATGCCGGTGATGGTAGCGCCGGTGATGGCGGTGATTCGTATGCACCACAACCACGACCCCGGTTCCTGCTTCCGCCTGCGGCGGCGTGTAAACACCGGCAAACACGAACAACATTGCCAATCCGAGTAGCCATCGTCCCATTCGCATCTTCATTTCGATCCCCGATACTGCTTTGCCCAACGTGGGCCAGCAATAGGTGAGATGCCGAAATGCACGGGCGCGGGCGAATATTCGTGCAGAGCCGAGCGCACTCAAAACAAAACTGCGCGGAGCCCAGATCCTCCGCGCAGCCTGATCTCGACTCAGACGACGACTAGGAAACGAAAACGATCAACGGTCTTACCGCACCACTCCCACCTGCTCCATCGGCCAGTAGACAAAAACCGCCTTGCCATAGATCAGGTCGCGGTCCACGGGGCCGAAGTCGCGGCTGTCGCTGGAGATTGAACGGTGGTCGCCCATGACGAAGTACGCATTCCTGGGCAGTACCATCTCCGGCTGGGAGCGGTCATCTTCAAAGCGGCTGGGAACGTACGGCTCCGGCAGGCGCTTGCCATTCACATAGACGTCACCCTGGTCGATGCGAAGGCGGTCGCCCGGCAGAGCGATGACGCGCTTGATGTAGCTTTTGGAATGGTCGTGCGGATATTGGAACACCACCACGTCACCGCGCTGGATCTCGCCGACGCGATACGCGATTTTGTTGATGAACAGGCGGTCCTGGTCCTCCAGCATGGGCAGCATGCTGGTTCCTTCCACCCGCACTGGCTGGTAAAGAAAGATAATGATGAACGCCGAGATGGTGACCGAAATTACCAGGTCGCGCAGCCACGAGTGCACGCTGCTCCGGGAGCCGGTTTCCGCCACCGCACCCTTTGCGGTGGCGGCAGTTTCAGGTCCTTCAGTAGCTTCCGCGGGCGCCTGCCCTGCTGTTTTTCTTCTTCGCCCACGCGAACTCCTCACACCGTCAATTAGACGCAGCAGCCTTGCCAAGGGCTCCCGGGGCCAGACCAAGGCCTGGGACCAGGATCCTGCCGTCGATTCCCTGGGGCGACCACGCTTCGACGATTGCCTTAGCCAGCTTCGCGATCGTCAGCTCTCCTTCATTATCCGCCGTCCAGCCGGTGTCTGCATTGTCGTAGGTAAAAATCGAGAGAACCATGGGGCCGGACTTGCCAGCGACTATAGCAACGTCCGCCCTCACCGCGTTGAGACTGCCCGTTTTGCTCGCTGTCCCCGAGCCGGTCTCGGTTGCGTCCAACTTCTCCAGGTAGCGCGGAATGGTGTCGCGGTAGAACTGGTTGCGGAGCATTTTCATGGCGACTCCACAGATCGCGGCATCGTTTACGGAGAGCGGTCTGGCGCTCCCGGGGCGCAGCCGGCCGGGATCGTCCAGCGCACAGAGGCCGATGCGCTCCATCACCTCGGCCATCTCCGCCGGGGTGGTTTTGCCCAGCCCATACTGCGGCTGGTCGGCGGGCATCGGCTCCGTCGCCGGCTTGCCTATCTTCTTGTAAAGATGCGTGTTCTTCAGCCCCAACCATGCGATGCGCGTGTTTACGGCGTCCAGGCCGATCTTGTCGATGGCGAGATTGGTTGCGGTGTTGTCGCTCATGACGATCATGAACGTGAGGATGTCCTTCAGGGTGAGCGTGTGGGGGGTATCCAGAAACAGCAGCAGACCCGAGCCGCTGACCGCGTCGCCCGACTGAAGCGTAATCTTGTCGTCCCAGTGCACCTTGCCGGCGCGCACCTGCTCCATTGCTTCGAACAAGATCGTCAATTTGATGACCGATGCGGTCTGCACCACCGCGTCCGGGTCGAGCCCGACGGTGCGTCCGGTATTGAGCTGCGTCGCGTAAAGCGCCACCTTGCCATGGTGTGCGGCGGCCAACAGGCGCAACTGCGAGTCCAGCGCCGCGTCGCTGGTTGGCGCGGCTGGCGACTGCGCCCACGCCGAAGCAGCCGGGGTCCGGCAGAACGCTGCAATTGCCACGGCGACCAGTAAAATCCTGCAGACTCTCATCTTCCAGATGGTACATTCCGGTTCGTCGCGTTGGGGGGTAACCTATGTCCGAAAGCGCGACCGCAACCGAGGCTCACCTCCCTGCCGACGTTCTATTGCCGGCCGCACAGGAGGAAATAACGAAATTTTCTTGATTCCCTTGGCTCGCAACGGGGTGTATGCTCAACACTGGCAGTCTTCTGGACTGTCTGGCATCCAGAGACCCAGAATGTCTAAAATAACGTCAACCTAGGCGACGGAAACCTATGGCCACAATTACCATGCTTGAGCAGCCAGTCGCGTCAAAACCTCCCGTCCACGGCCCCGATTCGCGGCAGGAAGTTACCACTACCGAGACTTCCAACGCAGCATCCGAAGGTTTTGATACCAAGTCGGCCCTCGAGATCGCGCGCATCATCAACCACGAAGACGCCAAGATTGCGGCCGCGGTTAAGAAGGCCCTGCCCGAGATTGCCATCGTCATCGACATCGTTGCCCGCTCGCTGCGTGACGGCGGCCGATTGATCTACGTTGGCGCGGGCTCCTCGGGGCGTATCGCCGCGCTGGACGCATCCGAGTGTCCGCCCACCTATTCCACGCTGCCCTCGCAGGTGCAGTACATTATGGCGGGCGGCCCCAAGGCCCTGGCTTCCGCGTCTGACGTTAACGAAGATTCCCCCGAACTCGGCCAGCGGGATATTGCCCGCCGGAGGCCTACGCGCAAAGACATCGTCGTCGGCGTATCCGCCTCCGGAAGCACTCCCTACGTGGTCGGCGCGGTCGAATACGCCCGCGCCCGCGGAGCCCTTACCGCCGCCATCACCTGCAATAGCGGCACGCCACTGGCTGAGGTTGCCGACACGACCATCGTGGTCGAGGTCGGGCCCGAAGTTGTCTCCGGGTCCACCCGCATGAAGTCCGCGACCGCGCAGAAGATGATCCTGAATATGATCACTACCGGCGCGATGACCCGCCTGGGATATGTCTACGACAACCAGATGGTGAACGTGCACATGAAGAATGCCAAGCTGGTAGAGCGCGGGATTCGCGTCCTGATGCGGGTCTGCAACATCGACCGGGACGCTGCCATCCGCACCATCAAGTCGGCAGGCAAGTCGATTCCGATCGCGGTGGTGATGCTGAAGGCCAACGTGGACAAGATGGAAGCAGTCCGCCGGCTGGCCAAGTCCGACGGGAACGTGCGGCTGGCTATCGACGATTCGCGCCTCGAACTCTGATGCTTCCAATTACTGCCTGTCACCCGCATCGACCTGCACCGTAATCGCGGGTACACTTGCGGGGAGCCTCAGTCCGTCGCCGGGAGCCCTGCCCCTATGATCCTTGAAGTGGATATTGACCGCACCACTCCCACCACCCCAATCGTCAAACTCTCCGGGCGAATGACTCTGGGCATGCGTCTGCGCGAGGTGGAGTCGCGGATTGATGAGGCTGCGGGCGATCCGGCCCACAAGCTGATTCTCGATCTCTCCGGTGTGGACTATTCGGACAGCTCCGGCCTGGGCCTGATCATGATTCTCCACGGAAAGATGGCGAGCGCCGGCGGTCAACTGCGCATTGTTGGGCCTAACGAATTCATGCTGGAGCTCTTCAAGAAGACCTGCATCGATTCCATTCTGACCGTGGACCCGGATCTCGCTACAGCGCTCGCGGCATAAGGAGCGACCGTCTGCCGCATGGCCCAATCCGACGGATACGCATGGCGGCTCCGCGATACGATTACGGCCGCCACGTTTTTTCTGGCATCCGCGGCTTTCGTACTGTGGCAAAACACCCGGGTCGCCGCGCTGTGGGACCTCAGCTACCTGCTGGACAGCAGCTCCCGCATGGCGCTGGGTCAGCTTCCGTACCGCGACTTCCCATTCGCCCACGCGCCACTCACGTTTCTGATCCATGCTGCGATTATTCGCATCTTCGGCCGCGTGTATCTGCCACATATTGTGTGCGGCGCGCTTGAGGGCGGAGCGGCGATCCTGCTTACCTGGCGCATCCTGCTGAGCCTGCTGGAGCCCTTCGCCGACCGTGCCTGGGGGATGGCTGCGCTGCTAGCCTCGCCCCTCATCTTCCTCGGCATCTACGGCGTTTATCCACATCCGATCTACGATAGCGACTGCATTCTCGCGGTGCTGTTAGCGATTTACCTCCTGTTGCGCGCGGGCGATCGCACCGCGTGCAACTTCCTCGCTGGAGCAGCCTGCGTCCTGCCGCTGTTGGCCAAACAGAACATCGGGATTCTTTTCTTCGCTGCTACCCTGCTGGCGGTTGGGGTCGTGGCCGGTGTGCGCCGGCTGAAGCAACAAAGTGCCGCGCCGCAGGTCTGGGTCATGGTCGGCGCAATGACCACGCTCGCTGCGGCTGTGCTGACGCTCCACCTGACCGTTGGCCTGCACAACTACGATTACTGGACCATCCACTTCGCCCGTCAGCGACGCCTGCCCGGACTGGACACTATGCTGAGCACGTACGAGCATGTCTGGCTGCTCTGGACCTTGCCTACGGCCGTCGCCGGAGTTCTGCTGCTGCGCGCTGACAGACTGCGCGGCAGCCGATGGGCTCGCGCGATTGCCTTCGTACTGCTGGCTGCGCCTTTCCTCTGGACCATCGCTGGCCTCGCGCTGAGCAACGACCCCGATGATCGCGCCGACCAATTGCTTTCCCTGTGGCCGCACCTGCTGGTGCTGGCGGGGGCGCTTGCACTGTGCAATCTCCGTCCCGGCAAGCTGCGGGCTGAGACTACGCTGATTCCGTTGCTTCCGCTCATTCTGCTGGCGACCATCCATGGCACATTTCTTTCGCAGCAGCTGTGGGGATCGACCTATGCGGTGTGGCCGCTGCTGCTGCTGCTGATCGCGGCGATGCTGGCGCAGGTTCCGACTGTGGCGCGGCCGCTTGCCGTCACCATTGCGGCCACTTTTCTTTGCTGCGGCGGGCTGTACGCGGTGAGTCACGAGCGCCTGGATTACCTCCATCTCGAAGGCGCGGAAGCCCACGCAACTGTTCCCGAGCTGCGCGGCCTGACGACCCCGGGCCCGTGGATACCGGACTTCGAAGAGCTGATCCGGGTTACCGACACAGAGATTCCCGCGGGCGATGGCATCCTGCTGCTGCCGGGCGAAGATCCCTTTTACTTCGCGACTGGCCGCACGCCGCGGTTTCCGGTGCTGCTCTTCGACCCGGCCACCGATCCCTACACGCCGCAACAGACGGCGGACGAGGCCCGCGCGCGCAACATTCGCTGGCTGATCGTCGAACGCAACCCGCAGCTCAATTCCCTGCCCGGCCTCGACTTTCCCGAGATCACCCGGCTGCTGCGGCAGGACTTCGTGCTGGATCGCAGCGTGGCCAACTACGACATCTATCGCCGAGAGAATTTAAACCAGGTAGCGTTCACGCAGAAGCTGCAGGTGGTGGGCCGTGTGTCCTGCAATGACGAACGCCAACGCCCGCACCGAAACCGGATTGCGGTTCGCCACGCCGGTAGTTAGCCACGCTTCTTCCGGCATGTGGCGGAACAGCGAGATCGTTGCCGGCCGCACCTGGCCGAACTCCTCAACCAGTTCCGTCCAACTCACGCGGTCTGCATGCGCTGCGGCCGCCGCAGTCTTGTCGTCAAAGCTCTCCAGCGGAGCCGTGAAGCCACGTCCAAACCAAAGAGCCCGAAACGTGAACATCCGCTCCGTGTCGGTCATATGGTTCAGCGACTGCCGGATGCTCCACTTCTCCGGCGCATAGCGGAAGGAGGATTTCTCCTCCGAGATCCCCGCGAAGAGCGCTGTTGCCTCCGCAAGTTGCCGCTCGAGCGCCGCAACCGGGTCGTCGCCCTCGACCTTGTCGATGTACTTCCAGTAGGGAGCCGCTGCTTCCGATGCCTGTGGCCGACCTGTTCTCATTTCCACACTTTACCGCAGCTGCCTCCTGCCGTACCACGCATGCTACGGCTTTCCACGGGAAATCCCCGTAAACTGGGTAGATGGACAAGTTTGTCGTACGCGGCGGCAACCCGCTGCTTGGCACCATCAAAGTCTCCGGCGCAAAAAATTCCGCACTGCCCTGCATGGCTGCCGCGATTCTGACTGAGGACGAGGTCGTTCTCGAAAACATTCCCCAAGTCCGCGACATCGAGACGGAGCGCAAGCTGCTGGTGTCGATGGGCGCTGAGGTGGAGCTCGGCTATGGACGGGCGCAGCACCGCACGCGGATCAAGTGCGGCATCCTCTCCGACCCGGTGGCGAAGTACGAGATTGTGAAGACCATGCGCGCCAGCTCGCTGGTGCTGGGCCCGCTTATCGCGCGGACGGGTATCGCGCGCGTGGCCATGCCCGGAGGCTGCGCCATCGGCGGGCGGCCTATCGACCTGCACATCAAGGGCCTGGAAGCCATGGGAGCAACGATTACGCAGGACCACGGCTACCTGGAAGCGCGTAGCCCGAACAACGGCGCCGGCCGCCTGAAGGGTGCGCACCTGGTGTTCGACAAGATCACCGTGACGGGCACAGAAGACCTGCTGATGGCCGCGACGCTGGCGGAGGGAGAGACGGTGTTCGAGAACTGCGCGCGCGAGCCCGAGGTCACCGACCTGGCCGCGCTGCTGAACGCGATGGGCGCGAAGATTGAAGGCGCGGGAACCTCGACCATCAAGGTGAAGGGCGTGGCCAAGCTGCACGGCGCGCGCCACCGCATCAACCCGGACCGGATCGAGGCCGGGACCTTCCTGATTGCGGGCGCCATTACCGGCGGCGATCTGAACGTGGACTGCTGCAACCCCGACCACCTCGGGTCGCTGATCGCCAAACTGGAGCAATGCGGTGTACGCATCGAGCGCGGGAAAGAAAATGTGCGCGTCCGCAGCGGCGGCGCCCTGAAAGCCGCCGACATCTCCACCGAGGAGTATCCCGGCTTCCCCACCGACATGCAGGCGCAGTTCATGGCGCTGGCGACACAGGCCGAAGGCACCACCACGGTGACCGAGAACATCTTCGAGAACCGCTTTATGCATGTGCAGGAACTGAACCGCATGGGCGCGAACATCACGGTGCAGGGCCGCACCGCGACGGTCCGCGGCCGCAGCCCGCTGGAGTCGGCAGCGGTGATGTGCTCGGACCTGCGCGCCTCGGCGTCGCTGGTGCTGGCGGCGCTGGTGGCCGACGGGGAGACGATTCTCGACCGCGTGTATCACCTCGACCGCGGGTACGAGCACTTCGAGGAAAAGCTAAGAGGCGTCGGCGCACAGATCCGCAGGATGGGGGATGTGTTCGGGAAGAAGTAGACGCTCCTTCGTCTGTGTTTCGGAGGGGGAGTTTTCGGCTGTCGCTTGCCTTAGCGCCAGCTGACGGCGAGGTGCCAGCGGAGGCCGGCGCGCATGGTCTTGTCCAGGACGCGGGCGTATTCTTCCAACTCGCTGAGCACCTGCGGGCCTTCGGTGCCAAGCTGCTGGGGATCGTCGCGCAGGGTTGCGACCAGCGCCTGCACCGTCGCCAGGCCGTCGCCGGCCGCGTACCACTGTGGCGGAGGCAGGCGGCGCATGAGGTCGGGGTTGCCCGCACCCTCTTCGATCAGCAGCGACATGGAATTCTCATCGGCGGAGAAGAACTCGATCAGCGGCTTCACCCCGAGCCGCAGCGCGACCCGCTCGAGGGCATCCTCGTACCGCGCCAATGCGCGCCCGTTGACGAAGATGTCGAAGCCCGGATCCTCGCCTTCGACCACGATGTACATGGAAGCAGCCATCTGTCCCCACAGTATAGCGTTGCGTTGCGCCGTGGCATAGGCTCAACTTGCGCCCAGCCCCAGTGCCACCGGTTGTTCCTCCCGTGGCTGCGCGCGGAGCGAGACGACGATGGCAGCCACTGCGATGGCCAGCGCCAGGTCCACTCTCCAGCTCAGAAAGCCTAAGAAGACAAAGCCGGGAATGACCGAGGCCGTCCACATAGCCAGCGTGCGCATGCCGAACGCCGCGAGCGTGATGCGCTGCAGAAGCCAGAACCACAGCCACCACGAACCTGCGATCACGGCAGCCTGGACGAACAACGGGAACGCCATCTGGCGCCATTCAATGGGTTGCCACGCGCTCCGCTGAAACAGCAGCGAGAGGCCGGCGTTGCCCAACGCGCTCAGCAGGAGGTACGATCCCGCTGCGGCCAGCGCGCTTGTCCCGGCGAGTCGCGGGGCCGCATACGTCCATGAGAATACGATGAGGACGCTGAGCAGGAATTGAAGCACCAGCACGGGGGCCTGGTTCGGCGCAATGGCGTAGGCGGCAGTGGGAATGACCAGGCAGACCGCTGCGATCCCTGCAATAGCCGCACCGACTACAGCGCGCGGCACTTCCACGGAGACAAGCTGCAGGGCCGAGAGCATCGCCAGCCAGAGCGGTGCGGCGAGGCTGAGCAAAAAGGCAACGCCCCAACTCGTCTGATGCAGCCAGGGGAACGAGCGAATGGACGGCGCAGCGAGCGGCGACGCGAGCCACTGCGGCAGCAGGAGGACAAGCAAGGCCAGCCAATGCCTTGTCCGCAACAGCGCTTGCCTGCGTGCGGCACAGACTGACAGCAAGATGGCGGCCGCCAGCAGAGAGCCGAGCGCGAGACTAAGCGGCGTCTGCCATGGCACCGCAAAGAGGAGTGGCGTGAACGCATAGGTGGTGACGGGCCCGGCGAGCACGGCCAGTGCGATGAAGGCTGCACCAACGGTTGCGGTTCGCGGCGCGGGGACGTTCGGCGGTTGCGGACCAGGCTCAGCGTGCATCACTTCCACTCGTGCCAGGTGGCGCCGGCCGGCTGGTGCGAGGTGATCTCGAGGTATACCGTCTCGATGTCCTGCTGGCGCAGGTCGGCGCGATTCACGGGGAACCACCACTGGTCCGGCTTGGGCAATTCGATCTTCATCTCGGCCGGCTTCGCGCCTGCGGCCACGCCAGCCTTCACGGCCGCGTACAGGTCGATGAGGAACTGCCGTTGTCCCTCAAGAATCTCGGTGCCGCCCGCATCGCCATGCCCCGGCAGAACATGCACCGGTCCGAGCGCGATGGCCTTATCCAGCATCTTCGGCCAGTTCTCGATATAGGCATCGAGCAGCTTGTTGCGCGGGCCGTTCACGGCCGCATCGCCGGTCGCGAGAATCTTCTCCGCGGGCAGCCACACATATCCGTCGCCGGGCGTATGGCCCCAGCCAAAGTGGAGGAAGTCGACTTCGCGGCTGCCGTCGGTCAGGACCAGCTTGTCGCCCGAGATGGAGATCTGCGGCCGCTGCACGTCGCTTCTCGCCGGTCGCCTGCAGGTCGGGACGTTTTGGCAATGCAGCCTGCCAGCGCGCCGGCTCCCAGCGATTCATCTCGTCCGTCACGCCCTGGAAGGCTATCGTGGTTGCGCCGGCTGCTGTCCACACCGAGTTGCCGTATGCGTGGTCGCCATGGTGGTGCGTATCAAAGACGTAGCGCACCGGCTTGGGCGAGAGCTGCTTCGCGATTGCGAGCAACTCGTGCGCGCGGCCGGGATAGTTCGCGTCCACCACGATCAGGTAGTCGCGCATCTCGATGATGACAGTGTTACTGTATCCATTCGTGTCGCCAGTGAGGAACCAGACTCCGGGGGCGATGACATGAGGCGGCGAGTTTTGCGCGCGTGCCGTAACTGCCAGCACCAGGAGGGCCAGCAGGATCGACACATACGACCGAATCAATCTCTTCAATGGATCATCCTCCCGCGATCACGACTAAGGTACCAAGTTCGCGGGTGAATGGGAAAAGCCCGGCACAAGGCCGGGCTTTCTGTCGTTGTGAATTGCGTGGAGCTTAGCGATTTCCGCCGCCGCCCTGGGGTGCGCCGCCGGGACCGCCGGGACGCCTTCCGCCGCCGCCGCGACGCCGCCGTCCGCCAGGACGCCGATCGCCGCCCGGACCGCCCGGACCGCGGAATCCGCCGCCACCGGGACCGCGTCCGCCACCACCACCAGCCGTAACGGCCGGCACTGGCGCTCCATCGGCACGATTGAAATTCGGCTCGTCAGCGGGTGGGTCATCGTCCTCATCGTCGAAGTCCGCGCCGCCCTCAATCAGTACCGTCTCGTCGCCGTCCACCTCTTCGTCCTCGATCGGGGCAGGATACGACGGGGCTGCCGCCGGCTCGCCCGCTTCGGGCAGGCCAAGCTTGGCGCGCTGCTCGCGCAACACTGCCTTGCGCGACAGCTTGATGCGGTTGCCCTCGATGGACAGTACCTTCACCAGGATCTGGTCGCCTTCGCGCAACTCGTCCTTCACTTCCTTGACGCGATGCTCGGCGATCTCGGAGACGTGCAACAGGCCATCGGTGCCGGGGAAGATTTCGACAAATGCACCGAACTCGGCCAGGCGCACCACCTTGCCCAGGTAGGTCTTGCCGATCTCGGGAACCGCCGTGATGTCGGAGATCATCTGGATGGCGCGCGCCAGGCCGTCGGCGTCGCTGGAAGCCACGTTGACGCGGCCGGTGTCATCCACGTCGATCTTCACGCCGGTCGCATCGATGATGCCGCGGATTACCTTGCCGCCCGGCCCGATGAGATCGCGAATCTTGTCGGTTGGAATCTGGATGGTGTGGATGCGCGGCGCGAATTGCGACTTCTCTTCGCGCGCGTGGCCGATGACGCCGTCCATGATGTCGAGCAGGTGGAATCGGCCCTGCTTGGCCTGGGCCAGCGCCTCGCGCATGATCTGCGGGGTGATGCCCATGATTTTGATGTCCATCTGCAGCGCCGTGATGCCCTTGCGCGTGCCGGCCACCTTGAAGTCCATGTCGCCGTAGTGATCCTCGGCGCCCGCGATGTCGGAGAGGACGGCGTACTTGTCGCCCTCCTTCACCAGGCCCATGGCGACGCCGGCAACGGAACCCTTGATCGAGATGCCGGCCTGCATCAACGCCAGCGATGCGCCGCAGACCGTCGCCATCGACGACGAGCCGTTCGACTCCAGGATGTCCGACACCACGCGCAGCGTGTACGGCGATTCATCCTCCGCCGGCAGCACGGCTTCAATCGCGCGCGACGCCAGAGCACCGTGGCCAATTTCGCGACGGCCTACGCCACCCATGCGGCCGACTTCACCGACCGAAAATGGCGGGAAGTTGTAATGCAGCATGAAACGGCGCTTCTGCTCGCCTTCGTAGCTTTCCAGCCGCTGTGCGTCGTCGGTGGTACCGAGGGTTGCGCTTACCAGCGCCTGGGTTTCGCCGCGGGTGAACAGAGCCGAGCCATGCACGCGAGGCAGCACCCCAACCTCAATGCTGACGGCGCGAATCTGGTCGAACGCGCGGTGATCCGGGCGGACTCGATCGTTCAGCACCTGATCGCGGAAGATCTTCTCGCGCAGGATCTCGTAGTAGGCGCTCAGCTTCTTTGCCGCGGCTGGGTCGCCCTCCGGCAGTTCTTTCTTGAGCTTGTCTTTGATCTGTTTCACCAGATCGTAGCTCTCGAACTTCGGATGTTTTTGCGTATCCAGGGCATCCTTCAACTCGGCACCGCACTTGGCGGTGAGCTCGTCCAGATAAGCCTGGTCCAGGTCTATCGCGGCCGGAACGCGCTTGGTCTTGCCGGCGCGCGACACCAGGTCTTCAATGCCGGCGCAGATCTTCTTGATCTCGACGTGGGCGAACTCGATGGCGTCGACCACTTGCTCCTCGGAGCACTCCTTCGATCCGGACTCGACCATCACGATGCCGTCCTTGGTGCCGACGACCATGATGTTGAGAATCGACTTGGCGCGCTCTGCGTAGGTTGGGTTGACGATAAAGACGTCGTCAATCAGCCCGATGCGCACCGCGCCCACGGGACCATGGAACGGGATGTCCGAAAGCGCCAGCGCGCAGCTTGCGCCGTTCATGCCGAGAACGTCCGGATCATTCTCCTTGTCGGCTGAGTACACAAAAGCGACCACCTGGGTCTCGTTGCGGAAGGTCTCTGGGAACAGCGGGCGAATCGGGCGGTCAATCTGCCGGCAGGTGAGAATCTCTTTCTCACTGGGCCTGCCTTCGCGCTTGATGAAGCCGCCGGGGATGCGTCCGCCGGCATAGGTGTTCTCGCGGTACTCGACCGTGAGGGGAAAGAAGTCAATGCCTTCCTTGGGGTCTGGCGCGGCGACTGCCGTGGCCAGAACTACGTTGTCTCCGCTCGAGGTGAGCGCTGCGCCGGAGGCCTGCTTGGCCACCCGCCCGGTCTCAAATTTGATTTGCTTGCCGCCGGCAAGCTGAATCGTTACGTCCTGCTTCATGGTGCGCCTCTTCTCTTTTCTTCTTTTTCGATTAAGGAACTTGTTGCCGCGGCGCCTAGGCGCACGCGTGCGCATGCAGCCCGGCGCGTACGGGCACGAGCCCGCCGGAGCGCTGCATGGAAATCTGGATGATGGAAATATTGTTGAGGGATGGTCCGCCCAGGATCGGACACATCGCGGCGGCCGGATTCGCTCGCCGCCTGGCCCGCGATCTCCCAGCCACGCCCTCGCACCTCATCAGCGACTCCAGCCGCGGAGCCCAAAGCGGCCCTGCACGATGAGGAGGTGAACTGCCGGGGTGGGTCGGGTCTTACCTGCGTCCATGATGAGGGGTTGTCCCAGTAGGGTCTACTTGCGGATGCCAAGCTTTGCGATTACCTCGCGGTAGCGGTCCGAGTCGCACTTTTTCAGGTAGTCGAGCAGACGGCGGCGCTTGCTCACCAGCATCAGAAGCCCGCGACGGGAGCCGTGGTCTTTCTTATGCGTCTTGAAGTGCTCGGTCAACTCGCCGATGCGCTCGCTCAGGAGGGCGATCTGGACCTCCGGACTCCCGGTATCCGAGTCGTGCGTGCGAAACTTTTGGATGATGTCTGTCTTCTTTACGGATTCCAACACAGCTGTTGTTGCTCCTGATCTCTTAGTCCTATAAGGGTCGTAGTGTCTCCATAAAGGATAGCATTCAATCGCAAAATGCGGCAATTCGCCGACGCGAAAAGAGGGTGAGCGCCGATTCGCGCCGACGAACATCGATTGATTCCATTCCCATATCGTCAGCGCCTGGATGGGGCGTCGATTGGGGCTAAGTCTTGTCCTATGCGAGGTTCTTCTTCAGAAACTCCAGCGTCCGCTGGTCGGCCAGTTTCGCAGCTGCCGCGTTGTAGCTGGGCCGGTCCGGGTTGGCGAAGGCGTGTCCCACGCCATCATAGAGATAGATCTCCACGTCCGGATGGGCGGTGCGCACCGCGTCGATCTGGTCTTTGCCGATGTGGTCGTCCGCCGCGCCGAAGTGCAACATCACCGGGCACACCGGCTCCTCGGCTGCCACTTTGCCGATGCCGCCCGCGTAGTACCCCACGCAGCAATCGGGTTTCATCCTGAAGTTCTCCCCGCGCGTTGCCGACAGCCAGGTGGTGAGCCCGCCATAGCAGAAGCCCATCACACCGGTCGGCTTGCCCGCCTGCTTCACGTGCTGGAACGCGGCCGCGATATCGAGCAGCGACACGTTCGGATCCAGCCTGGGATAAATACCGAAGGCCTTCTTCATATCCGCTTCGCCATAGCCGAGTTCGAGGTCCGGCTCAAATCGGTCGAAAAGCGCCGGCGCGATGGCTAGAAATCCCTCCTGCGCGAAGGCATCCGCAACCCCGCGAATCGAGCGGTTGACGCCGAATATCTCCTGGACCACGACCACCGCACCGACCGGCTCCTGCGCCGGAAGCTGCGACATACGCGCTCAGTTCGTGTCCGTCTTCCGCCTTCACCTTCACCCAATCACCCATCGTTTGTCTCCCAATCCATCAGTTTGGCCGTCTGCCTGATCCTGCTTTCCGATGCCGAATCCTCGCATCGCGTTCCGGCACATTGGATTCTAGTGCACCGCGATGAAGCGGGAACACATGCGTGCGTTCACCGCTCCCCGTTCGCGCGCGCGTAGTCTCTCATCTCTGCCAGCCAACGGGTAAACCGGACCAACTGGCGGCGCTCCGACCACAGGAACTGCCAAAAGTCGCGCGCGCCGACCTCTTCTGCGTGCTTGCCGGTGAAGGTTTCGAGCCTCCACTTGAGGTAGCTGCTGCGCCATGGCCGCAAGCGGTGGCCGCGTGTCGCACTCCAGAGGAACCTTAATCCTTCGCCCATACCCCTCGCCCGCGGCAATGCCCGTCCCCGATTATAGGATGCCTGACAGGCTCAGCAGCGGCCGTCACAGCGTCATTTGCCTGTATTGCGTCTAAACTGATCCCTGTTGTCTTCAAGTGCGGAAGGTTTGGCATGGGACGGGTCGTGCGATTTGCAGTGCAGTGGTCGAGGTTCGTTGCTCTCATCTTAGTTCTTACGCCAGCGGCTCCTCGCCTGGAAGCACAGGACCTGCGCACGCTCCGGGAACCTGCGATTCCTCCTGCCTGCACTATTCTCAAGGCCGCGCTCACACCGGCCTCAGCCACCAACGGCGATATCGAGATGCGAGCCCGCCGTGGAGGTTCGGACCAGGCGAGCCTGGATACGGCGCGCATCCAGAGTGCCCTTGACCATTGCGCGAAAGGCCAGGCGGTCGAACTCGCGGCCGACGGAGCCAACTCCGCGTTTCTTACCGGTCCCGTCTCGCTTCGCGCCGGTGTAACCCTGCTGGTGGATAAGGGGGTCATCCTCTACGCAACCCGGAACCCTGAATCCTATGCAATCACGCCGGGCAGTTGCGGCCTGGTCAATGCCGACTCAGCCAGCGGATGCAAGCCGCTGCTTGCGGCAAAGGGCGCGAGCGGCGCGGCCGTCATGGGAGACGGCGTCATCGATGGCCAGGGTGGGGCGACCCTCATCGTCGACGGAAGCCCCACTGCCAAGACGTGGTGGGACCTCGCCGAAGATGCGCGGACGGCCGGCCACCAGCAGGCGCCGCGCCTGATCGAGACCGACGCCACGGACAACTTCATTCTGTACCGCGTCACCCTGCGCAACTCGGCCAGCGCCCACGTTTTGTTCCAGCACGGCGACGGCCTCACCGTGTGGGGCGTGCGCATCGATACGCCGAAGTCCGCGCGCGGCACAGATGGGATTGACGCTGCGCAAGCCAAAGACATAACCATTACCCAGTCCTTGGTTCGAACCGGCGATGACAACGTAGCCATCACGGCTGGCGCCAGCCCCAGCACCAACATCACGGTCGCCCATGACCACTTCTATTGGGGGCATGGGCTGTCCATCGGCAGCGAAACCAGTGGCGGCGTGAGCGGCATCCGCGTCGACGACCTGACGCTGGACGGCCCGGACAACGGCATCCGCATCACCTCGAATCCCGCCCACGGAGGCCTGGTGGAGGACGTCGTCTACCAGGACATCTGCATCCGCAATGCCAAGAGCCCCATCGTCTTCGATACTGCCTTTTCCTTCCCCGGCAAGGGCATTGAGCTGTTGCCGGTCTACGACGACATCACGCTGCGCAATGTACGCCTGGCCGGCGGCGGAAAGGTCCAGTTCAATGGCTTCGACGCTACCCACCGCATCGGGGTCACCCTGGACGGGGTCATGGCGCTCGACAAGCCGGACCTCTACCGGGCGCAGGCCATTCATACCGACCTGACTCTCGGTCCAGGCCCGGTCAATCTGGTCTTCACGGGAGACGATTCCATCGTCACCGGCAAGGAGATCAAAGGCAATCTACCCTCCTGCGCCGCCAAGTTCGTTCCCTTCCCGTAGCGGCGATCTCGTTTTCTCTCATGCTCTTGGCGCGGCCGCCGATAGATGCTCTCAGGTCAACCTGTGGAGTGTGCGCATGAGAATCCTGATCGTCGACGACTCAGTGGTCATGAGAAAGATTGTCGAGGGCGCACTGCGTCACGCGGGCCTGGAGCTGACCGAAGCGCAGCACGCGGCCAACGGCGCCGAAGGGCTGGCCGCACTCGAAGACGCTGCGGCGCGGGGCGAGTTGTTCGACCTGATCCTCTGCGACGTGCACATGCCCGTGCTGGACGGTCTCGGCTTTCTGCGCGAGAAGTCCCAGCGCAATCTCGGGCCCCGCACACCGGTGGTAATGATCACCGCTGACTCCAGCGATCCGCATTTATTGCAAGCCATCGACGCGGGGGCGCAGGGCTACATCGCCAAGCCCTTCACTCTGGAGCAGGTCCAGACTCGCGTGGCTTCGCTGCTGTCGAACGCAGCAGGAAATGCCTCGTCCCATCATTCCTTGCCGCCAACCAGTCCTGCAGCGCATACGCTTGGAGGCCGGTGATAAACATGGACGCAGGCATCAGGGACGAGTGGATCCGGCGGATGGACGATGCCGTGGCCGAAGTCTTCCGCAGCATGCTGGAATGCGACTGTGCCGCTGTGGAGGAGTCTCCCGGCCCTGGTCCCGGCATTTTGGCCAGCATTACGTTCTCCGGAACCATGGAGGCCCATTGCGTGGTTGAATTCCCATCTTCGACGGCGAAGATATTGACCAGCGCGTTTCTCGCATCGGACGAAACCGACTGGGACGATGCCATGATCGGCGATGCGGTCGGCGAGTTGTGCAACATGATTGCGGGCGGATGGAAGAGGCGGCTCGGCCCACCGGCCCAAGCCTCCGACCTCTCCGTTCCTTGCATATCGCGAGTGCCAGCGGGCAGTCGCGATCGCGAGACGCAGAAACCCGGCGCAATGCTCGTGCGCCGGGCCTACGCGTTTGATGCCGCGCCATTCGTAGTTTGCCTGTCAATGGACTAGCCAACGCAGGCGGTGCGCCAGATCGCTTATCTACTTGACTACGGTCTGAAACAGGGGCGACGTGAGCAGGCTGGAAAACTCGCTGTCGGACGACGAATAGTCGACCTTGAGCGTGCCCGCGTCCGAATCGATGATGGTATCGTCCAGGGCAGTCTTTTCCAGCGGCGTGCCTTGCTGCTTCTTGAGCAGGGCCACGCCCTTCAGCAAGGTTGAGCAGGTTGCGGCGGTAAATGTATCGGACATGTTCACCTGCATGTCGAACTTCACCCCGTTGCTAAAGTCCATGGTGTAGCGAGACCCCTTCATCCGGTTCTTGACGGTATCGTAGTCGGCCAGCTGCGAAGCCACGCCCAGCACGCTCTTCATCATGGCCTGCGTGCCCTTGGCGTCCAGCAGGCTCCAAACTGCGTGGCTGTCGACGGCGACCATCTCGCCAACCATGTCGCTGTCGGAGAGGAAGCTCGGGGTAATATCGTCGCGCGAGTCGAGCGCCGCATTGACGGCGTCCTTGTCGCCGAAGACCATGGTGGTCTGGTTCAGGAAGACCACGCTCAGCCCGGTGGTGCCCATGGGATAGATGCTGTTATTGCGCCGGACGATCGCCTTGGTCTTGTTCTTGGCAAACGTCGACATGATGGTCTGGGTGTGGAACTGGCCCTGCGCGATGCCGACAATGCGCTCTACGTCAGGCCCCTTTCCCTCGGGATTGGGAGCACGAAAGGCCGCGAAGGCCAGTGCGTCTGCGTCCTGGTCCACCTTCAGCCCGGAGCTGACCAGCGCCGCTTCCAGCTTCTTTAACTCCGGCGGCAACACCCGGTCTTTAAGGCTCATGGCCGCGGGCGAGTTCTGCATGGCGCGGTAGTCCACCACGATGATCTGCTGCACATCGTGCGGAATCGAGGCCTTGGCGTCGCTCGAAAGCGCGGCGGCGTGCGCAGAAGGCACTGCGATCGTCGCGGCAGCGGCGACTGCCAAGCTCAACATGGCCGGCAGGGCAAATCTGGAACGGATCTTGAATGTGGATACGAAATTACGCAAAGTGAACTCCCATGCTGCGATTGGATCGGCGGTTGTCGATTTGGCAGCCGCGGATTTGGTCCGCAACACACCGTCCCCATTGTTCCTTGAATCAACGCTGGAAGCAAGTGAGACCTATGGCTTGGACGCAGCGAAGGCACGAAGGTTTGCTGATTCCACACAGTTTCCCGGCATGGAGGCTTGCTTCCTGAGCCGGGCGGGGGGAGGGGCGGGCGAAATCGTGCCGCGCGCGCTCCGGGAACTCATGCCTCAGGCCACTCAAGGGGGTGCAGCAGCCTGCGCTCCAGCACCTTCGCCTCCGGGTCGAAACCGGGAATCGCCTTGACCCATTCAGCTTCAGGTTCGTATGCCTCCTGGGGAATCAGACCGATGATCTCGCCCTCCTCGGCAACGGCGCCGTGATTGGCCGCCAGTTCCCGCACGGCGTTATGGATCTGCCGCACTGGAGTGGCGCGGAAGTCGGTGATGTTCATGCTCACCTGGGCGCGACCATTCACGCTGACGCCGATGGCCTTTACCCCGTGCATGCCGCCCCCAGAGGCCCGGATCGCACGGGCAATGGCGCGGGCGGCAGCGATCTCGCCTTGTGCCGCCAGAGGCAGACGGCCGACTGCGGACCCTGCCTGCCTGGCCGGATCGAGATAGATGTTGTACGCAATCAGGAACCGCCGCGCGCCGACTGCGCTGGCTCCGGCAGTGCGATGAATCTCCGGGCCACCGATGTCCGGCCGCCGGGTTGCATCCTTATGGGCGGTCTCGCGCAACCCCTCAAACTGACCCCGCCGCACGTCCTCCAGGTTGATGCGGTCCGGGCGGGCCGCTGCCGCTTCGTAAAAGTAAACGGGAACCCCAAACCGCCGCCAAATCTCCAGGCCGGCGTGGCGCGCCAGCACCGCGCACTCCGCCAGCGAGACCCCGCTTACGGGAACGAACGGAACCACGTCCGCCGCACCGATGCGGGGATGCACTCCGCTCTGTTGGGTCAGGTCGATCAGCTTCGCCGCGCGTCCCACGCCGCGCACTGCCGACTCCACCACCGCGGCCGGCGGGCCTGCGATGGTCACCACGCAACGGTTGTGCGCTGCATCCAGGGTCCAGTCCAACAGGCGCACGTCGTCCATCCGCATCGCTGCGACAATCTGAGCGACCTTCGCGGCGTCCGTGCCTTCGCTGAAGTTGGGCACGCATTCGATCACCGCATTTGGATTCATCGATGCCAGCATGGAGCGTTACCCTGCCGTGGTACGTCGAAGCCGAAATGTGGGCGCCGTTTCTGCAGAAGAGAAACGGCATCCAAGAAATCATCCGCATCCCGATCATAGGAGAACTTGATTCGCATCACTTCCACCAACTGTAGCCAACCGTAAACTGCACGCTTGCATTCACGCCCGGATTCTTGTCTCCCAGCGACGCGCTGGAGATATGAATCGCATTCGCACCAAGGTCAATCGAGCGGTGAGCGCTGAGGAAGTAGTGCGCTCCCACCCCGAACTGCGGCGTAAAGTTCCACACGCTGGTGTTGGCGCTGGAGATGTTGTTTACCAGGGTATCGCCGGGGTTGATGACGGTGCAGGGGCCGGGCGCGCAATAAGCCGGCCCGCCAAAGGCTGGATATTTGTGATCGGTCCACAGCACTCCGCCCGCTCCCTGAACCCAGGGAGCAATTCGCCGCGATCCGGCAAAATTCCAGCGCAGAATAGCCGGTGTGATGCTGACGCCGGTGAAGGTGCCGCCGACGTTGAAGACGGTCGAGCATTGATAGGTCACGCTGCCAGGGACGACGGGGGCGCAGTTCTGGCGTTGCGTAAAGGGCGTATACGACTGCCACAACGGGAACACCTCGACGGCGTATTCGAAGTTGCCGCGCAGCATTCCGCGGCCGACGTTCCCGGTCAGCACTTTGCCGGCGTGCACGCCCAGCATGAAGAACTTGAAGCCGCCGCGATCCTCGGTGACGCCGAATCCGCCCTGCACCAGCGCGCCAAAATCCCACGGTTTTGCCTGCTCACGCACCGGGTTGGTCACGGCGACGCTGGAGGCGGCCGATGCGGGCGGGATGGCCGAATTCGATCCGGATTGAGCGGAAGCGACGCCCGCCATCAATAAAAGAATTACAGCAGATGCAATTTTCGAACGATGCAAAAGTCGGCTCCATTCCCTTACTGCAATTGAAATCCGCGCAAAAGAAAACCGCCGGCGTTCCGGCGGCTTCTCGCGTTCTCTAAGAAACCTCCGCCCGTGGGCACTACCCGGCGACTGCGACCTCGTCCATGTCGAAATTGGTATAGACATTCTGGGTATCGTCGAGATCTTCCAGCGTCTCCAGCAACCGCATCATCGCGGCTGCCTGGGTGCCTTCGAGCTTCTGATAGGTCGATGCAATCATCGTCACCTCGGCGTGCTCCGGCGTAATCCCGGCTGCCTTGATCGCCGCCAACACCGCGTCGTAATCCTTCGGGTCCGTGATGACTTCCCAGGTATCGCCTTCGTCCGAAAGATCGTCCGCGCCCGCGTCCAACACAATCTCGGTCAGTTTCTCCTCGCTCACGGCGGACTTTGCCACGATGATCAGCCCCTTCTTGGTAAACAGGTAGCCTACCGACCCGACCTCGCCCAGGTTCCCGTTGTTCTTCGAGAAGGCGTGCCGCAGTTCGCTCACCGCGCGGTTCTTATTGTCGGTCAGCACCTGCACCATAATGGCGACGCCGCCCGGCCCGTAGCCCTCGTACATGATGTCTTCGTAGCTGACGCCTTCCAACTCGCCCGTGCCGCGCTGAATTGCCCGCTTGATGTTGTCTGCCGGCATGTTTTCGGCCTTGGCCGCCAGAATCGCGGTGCGCAGCCGCGGATTGCCATCGGGATCTCCTCCGCCCTGCTTCGCCGCAATGCTGATTTCCTTGATCAGGCGCGTAAAAATTTTGCCGCGCTTGGCGTCGGCTGCGCCCTTCTTGTGCTTGATGGTTGCCCACTTCGAATGGCCGGACATGATGCTTCCCTCTAAATCTGAATTTAGCTAACTGGCTGATCAGGCGTGCCGGATAATCGCAAACTGCACCTCGGCCCCAGCCTCGCGCAACGCTCGATTTTACCATGGGACGCTTTTCGCCTCCGCAGCGCAAATCTGGCACACTTTCCTCATGTGCCCGATTTGCCTGGTTATCGCACTGCTCCTGATCCTCCTTGTTCCGGCTGCCACGGCGCAGATGCAGATGCCCGCTCCGACGCCTCCCTCCAGCCAGCAGCAGTCGTCCGCCGTGGCGATGGACATGGACGATATGCCCGGCATGTCCATGCCGTCAAACCCCTCCTCTACCCTGCTCATGGAAGAATCCTCCGGCACCAGCGTCCGCCGCGCGCTTGGGCCATGCCCATGGTCGGCACCCACGCGGCACATGGCAGCTCTCCTGGATGGCCCGGCCTTCCTCGTAGACGTACAGCAGAGTCACGTTGCCACCCCCGCGGGCACGGTGCAGCGCGGAGGGGACAAGCTCTACTCCACCAATTGGGGCATGCTCAGCGCCGCTCGCTCCTTCCCCGGCGGCACCGTCCTGCTGCGCACCATGCTCTCGCTCGAACCCGCCACCATCACCGATCGCCGTTACCCGGAACTCTTCCAGACCGGAGAAACCACCTTCGGCCAACCCATCGTCGACGGGCAGCATCCCCACAATCTCTTCATGGAGATCGGCGTCCAGTACGCCCATCCGCTCGGCAACGCCGTGCTCAACCTTTACTACGCGCCCGTGGGCGATCCGGCAATCGGCCCAACTGCTTATCCTCACCGCGCTTCGGCGGCGGAACTGCCCCAAGCCACGCTCGGCCATCACTACGAAGACTCAACCCACATTTCCGATAACGTCGCCACCGCCGAACTCGCTTGGCGTCGGTTACACCTCGAAGCTGGCGGCTTTTCCGGACGCGAACCCGGAGAAAACCGCTGGACCCTCGGCTTTGGCCCAATCGACTCCTGGACCACCCGCCTCACCTGGCTCCCCACCGATAATTGGCAGGCGCAAATTTCCACCAGCCGCCTTCATCATCCCGAAGCCATCGACTCCGGCGACGAAGAACGCACAACCGCGTGCGGTCGAGTATGCCTCTGGCCACCGAGCATCAAGCCTCATCTGGGGCCGCGACTACAAGACGACCGGCCACTATGAAGTAACGCGATACGGCCGAAGGCGATGATGCCGTGGCTTCCAAACTGGTTCGGCTGCATCCTGGATGTCGGCAGCCCGCGCTCCGGAGACCCGTACGCCGAGATCTTCAGCAAGCTGGTTCCGTATGCTGGTGGCCTGGAGACCAAGGGGAGGTGGGACGCGACGGTAAGAGTGAACCCACTGATCTGGCCAAGATCAAGGCCATCATCGACCGGTCTGGCTATCGCGGATATCTCCCATTTGAGGCACTCGACTCCGGCGATCCTCAAGCCAAGATCATTGCCTTCCTCGACGCGATTCGCCACACCTTCGCATCCTGAGCGATCCCGCGAATTGTTGCCGTGGAGTGGCGGTTCCTTCGTCACCCCAGATCCTGCGGCCCTTCCCCCACCCTGGGAGCGGGATCGACAGCATCGTCCGCGTCTGCCAGCAGGCTATCCAGGTCCAAAGGACGGGTAAACATGGCGATCCCGCCTTCCGCGTCGCGCGGCCAAAGCTGCCTGGGCCGGTCCCAGTAGAGTTCGACCCCATTCTCATCCGGATCGCGCAGATAGAGTGCTTCGCTGACCCCATGGTCGGCCGCACCATCCAACTGCACCCCGTGGCGGATCAGCGCCTTCAGCGCCCGTCCCAGGTCGGGCCGGGTTGGGTAGAGAATCGCCAGATGGTACAGCCCGGTTGTTCCCGGAGGAGGCGGGTGCCCGCCCTGGCTCTCCCACGTGTTGAGCCCGATGTGGTGGTGATACCCGCCGGCCGAAATGAACGCCGCCTGCTTTCCAAAGCGCTGCATCAACGTAAAGCCGAGCACTCCGCAATAGAATTCGAGCGCCCGCTCAATCTCCGCCACCTTTAAATGAACATGCCCAATCCGCGTTCCATCTGGTATCGCCATAGCAGTTCGATGATAGTCCCAGACCGTCTCCGGGGATTGGCAGGGTGATCCATCGCGCGGCTATGGGACCTCTGGCGCGAACAGGTCTTTCCAGGTCTCGCGCCGGCGGATGAGCCGCGCCTCGCCGCCATCCACCAGCAGCTCGGCCGGACGCGGCCGGGTGTTGTAGTTGGAGGCCTGGCTCATCCCGTAGGCACCGGCGTCGAGCAGCGCAACCAAGTCGCCCGGCTTCACCTTCGGCAGCGCGCGGTCGCGGGCAAAGAAGTCCCCGGACTCGCATACCGGTCCCACGATGTCCACCACCGCCCCGCTGCGGCTGCTCTTCACCACCGGGAGGATTTCGTGGTGCGCCTGGTAGAGCGCCGGCCGGATCAGGTCGTTCATCGCGGCATCGGTAATTACGAACGTTTTCGTCCCGTTCTTCTTCACAACCAGGACCCGAGTCAACAGCGCACCCGCCTGTGCCACGAGAAACCGACCTGGCTCGAGCAGCAGATGCGCGGGCTGGTCGCCCGACTGCAAAGCAGCTGTCCCCTTCGCGATCGCGGCGGCATACTCTTTCACCTTGCGCGCCGGGTCGAACTTGGGTTCCAGCAGAGAGTCACTGTAATCGATGCCCAACCCGCCGCCAGCGTCCACGTAGCGAATGTCGTGCCCATCCTTGCGGAGATCGGCGACCAGACCGGCAACCCGGGCGAGCGCGGCGGCGAACGGCTCAACCGCGCGAATCTGCGAGCCGATATGCACGCTGACGCCGACCGGGTCGAGCCACTTGAACTGCGCCGCCTTGCGGTAGATGGTCCGCGCGAGGCTGATGTCAATGCCGAACTTGTGTTCGCGCAGCCCGGTGGAGATGTAGGGATGGGTATCCGCGAAGACGTCGGGATTGACCCGCAGCGCAAAGCGCGCGCGAATACCGAGCACCTCGGCGCGGGAGGCTAAGAGGATCAGTTCGGCCTCCGACTCCACGTTGAAGAGCAGGATCCCGGCCATTAGCGCGGCGTCAATCTCCCAAACCTGTTTCCCCACGCCGGAGAAGACGACCCGCTTCAGCGCTGCCTTATTTGCGCGCCGCACCCGTTCCAATTCGCCGCCGGAGACGATGTCGAACCCGGCGCCCAGCTCGGCCAGCATCCGCAGAATGGCCAGCGCAGAGTTCGCCTTGACCGCGTAGCAGATGGTTGCAGGCCGCCCGGCAAAGGCCTGTTGAAAGAGTGAGAAGCGCTGGCGAATCTGCCCGGCGGAATAGACATAAAGGGGGGTGCCGTACTGCTCGGCCAAAGCGTCCAGGGCTACCCCATCGCACGCGAGGGTTCCTGCGACGTAGCGAAACGGCCGCGCAGACGCTGCCGGCTCCGGGCTTGCTGTGGACTTGCGGGTGCGAGCGCTCAAATGCCGGTGCCGGCGCTTCCTGCGTTGCTGCGCTCAGGCAATGCGTAAGGAGCTTCGGGAATGATGATCCAGGCGGCGAGGTAGGCGAAGAGACCAACACCGGTCAGCACGATCGTCAGCGCGCAGATTACACGCACCAGCGACAGGTCCCATCCATAATGCAGTGCCAGGCCTGCGCAAACCCCGGCGATCATGCGCGGGTAGCGCGGCCGGGTAAGCTGACCGGGGAACGGAGCTCGGCCGACCACGGCTGGCTGCGCCAATGCGCCGCAGGATGGGCAGAAACGGGCTGCCGGATCCATCTGTTTTCCGCAATGAGAGCAATACATCGTACGCCTCCGGGAATTCCCTATTTTGCCATATTCCCAGACTTCAGTACGCACCTGGCCGCTGGCTGGTTCCCCAAACTATTTTCCGCCATATGGCGTGATCAGCAAGCGCCGCGCCATCTCAGCCTGCGACTGGTCTCCGCCGCCCGCAGACGCCATCTGATAGAGTCTCACGGCCTTCTGGCGCTGGTGCAGCAGGTCGAACATCTCTCCAGCATTCAACTGGGCCCGCTTGCGCAACCAGTCGCTGCAATTGGGCTGCTCGGCGGCCTTCAGATAGTTCTCCGCCGCGTCAGTGACATCGTTCTGGCCGCGCTGTGTATCGGCCAGCCCGAACAGCGCCAACTGCAAGCGCGGGTCAATGAAGTAGCCCGGCTTAGCCGCATCCGCCAGCACTTCCCTGTAGACTGCAATCGCAGCGGGCCCGTTGCCCTCATCCTTGGTCAGGTTGGCCTCTTCCAGGCGAAAGAGGAAGTCGTGCGGATACTGCGCGGCCAGTCCATGCTGCACCACCAGTGCCTCAGGATAGCGGCCGTCGTGGCGCAGAAAGAGCGATATCACCGTGCGCGATTCGACTGAGGTGATCACGCCGTGAGCGGCGGCGTCGCGCAGCATCGCCAGCCCCTTCTCTTTACTCCCACCGACCCCCATGATCCCCACCAACACGCGTACCCAACCCGGGAGGCTGGCCACAGCGAACTGCTGAATGCCGACCGCCATTTTCGCGTCAGCGTACTGAGGATCGAGTTTGAGCACCTGCTCGGAGTCGTTGCGCGACGCGTAACCCTGGCGCGCAGCCGCTACAAAGCTGTGGTCGACGAGGGTGATGAATACGGCATGCATGCCGCGCGCGTAGCCGCGGGCGAAGTAGGCGTTCTTGTCCGCGGGGTTGGCCTTGATCTGGTCGTCAGCGAGCCGGATCGCCGTGTTGGTCAGGTACTCGATACGCTGGCGAGTGGCCGCGGGAACGGGAACGTCGCGCCTGGAGGTAAGGAAGCTGTCGTGCGCGTAATAGGTCGTGTCGAGCAGGTCCTGGTGGTATAGCTCACGGAAGACGGTCGCCATCAGCACGTAGCCATAGGCCATCGGGTCCTGCGGATGCGCCTTCAGCACCGACTCAAAACGGCTGACCGCGCCGTCGAAGTCCAGGATGTAATGGTGCTCAAACCCGTCGCGCACCACCGGATCGAAGTTCAAGGGGTCGCTGTGCTGGGCGGCGGGATTTATCGGCGGCCCTGCGGCGAGAGCCGTTGCGGCCAGCAACAGCAGCGCCAGGCCTGCAACGAAGGGCAGCCCGCCACGAAACCAGCCGCGAACGGAGCGCTCGCCGCGAGCCACTGACCCGAGCGATGGCTCAGCGATGCGCCAGCCCTCCAACTTTTCTTCCTGCCGCCTGCTCAACTCGCGAATCCCACTCAATCTACTTTACCCCGGCAGTTGGAAGGGACAGAGGCGTGAAGCGCGTTTGGGCGCTCCGAAGCGGCGGCTCCAGAATTGCTTGCTGCCGGCCCAATCCCTGCCGTTCAGAATGCATCAACGCGTGGCACGCTGGGTACTGGCCCTGGTCAGACCGAGGCTCTTGCGGGTACGGAAGAAGCGGTGTTCACAGATGTTGCAACGCAACGGTAACAAACCGATGGTGGTCAGAAAAACGTCCAGAGGCCTGCGGTGCGACCTGCGGACATTGGATTCACGGCACTTTGGACATGTAATAGCCATGGCCAGCAGTCTCCTAGAACCTAAGGCTCTGCGAGGTAGGTATTCAAATGGCGGCCTAAGCCGCTTCAGCCGGGCAAAAAAGTACAATCCCGAGGCATCCGTGTCGGCCGGGGGATACCAGTATGATGCTCCCGCCGATGTAAATTCGCAATCCGGACCGATAATGTCAGGTAGATTGCTTGTGATCTCCGGCTACCGTTTTCGCGCCGGAAGTCCCTACTCCAGGCGATGAAATCGGCTCTCCTATGACACGGTTTGAATTGCTGCATTTGCTGGTTGCTCAGGCCCGGGCGAATGGCTTCGAGTTTCGCAAGTGGTACATCGCCAAACTCGGACTGCCGTGGGAAACCACTCGCCAGGCAGTCGAGACCCTGTGCGCCGAGCGGCGCTATTACGCGCTCCTTTTCTCGCACGAGTTTGCGTCCAGCTTCTGGAAGGCGGGAGAACGCATTACCTTCCAGGTGCCGACGCAGACGTTCACGCGACGTAAGGCGGACGGGACCATCGCCACGGTAAACCGCAAAGCGTACACCCGGCGCAGCACCCGCGACGATGCCTGGCGGTATCACCTGCGGGAACTTGCCGTTGCCGAGGAGCCGCTCCGTTACATGCGCAAGTATCTGCGGGTGGAGGAAGACGTAGATCTGGACGACGAGTTGGAGCCGGCCATCGCTGCCGATGGAACGCCTCCGCAGCCGCCCGTCGAGAAGCTGGAACCCGCTGGAATCGCGATCGTTCACAGCCGGCCGCGTTAAAGCCGCCGCCGAGTCGGTTGAAATTTTAGGGCTTCAAGCGGGCCAGCGCCTTGCGCGCCGCCTTCGCTTCCTTGTCCTCGGGGTCCAGCTTCAGACAGGCGTTGTACTCGGCGATTGCCTCGTCGCGCTTATTCAACTTCAACGCAATCTCTGCTAGCGCAAAATGTGCATCCGGATCGTCCGGCGCGACTTTGACCGCGTCCTGGTTGCGCAGATAAGCGCCCTGCAGGTCGCCGTTGCCGATGTAGAACTGGGCGACGTCCAGGTCTTCCTGCTCGCGCTCATCGATGGTCTGCAGCTTGGTGCCCACCGGATTCACCCGGTGCAGCAGGTGCCGTCCAGGCGTGGCAGCGCTGCCTTCGGCTCCCCTGGTCCTTCAGCCCGGGAGCGGCATTGGAATCGGCCGCGGGCGAATCGTCATTCGAACTGGAACTGCTGCTCGAAGTGCCCGCAGCGGGACTGCCGCTGGTATCGGGCTTGGCGTCACCTGGAAACGGAAAGTCCTTGGCAGCGTTCTTTTTCGCGGCGGGAATGGCCCCGGAATCAACCTCGGGGGTTTCGGGCGCCCGCGGGACTCCGCTCAGGCTGGGCGCGGTCGAATCTGAGGTGGACGGCCCAATCGCGCCAGGCTCACCCGGAAAGGGAAACTTCTCCTTCGTGCCGGCCTTTCCCGGAGCCGTTGGCGTAGTGCTGCAGGGTTGAGGTTCCGGCGCCACGGAACACGGCGCAGGGTTGGACGCAGGCGCACTCTGCGTGCCGGAAGCCGACTGCGCGTTGCAGGTGGTGGCAATCCCGATCGCCCAAGCACCCGCTACCAGCATCATCCCGAGTTGTCTGCGCATAGCAATCCTCGCACCCTCCAGTTTAGACGCATTGCCGGGGCATTGGGACTACTTGTGCGACGACTGGAGCCGATGCTGCTGCGGAGCGGGCAGGCAGACGGCGCCCGCGCAGCCATCCACTGCCGTCCGAGCGACGGCGCGCTGATGCACAGCACACGTTTGTTATAGTCAGGCCATCATGATGTTCCCAGGTCTGATCATTCGTTCGTCGTCCATCCACGCTGCCGGCTGCTACACCACGCGGCCCATCAAGAAAGGTGTCCGCATCTGCGAGTATGACGGCCAACGCATGTCCAAGGCCGCCGCCGACTCCCGTTACGAGGGCCGCTCGGTGACGTATCTGTTCGCCTGCGACAGCGAACAAGTCATCGACGGCTTCGGCACCGCCATGTTCCTGAACCACTGCTGCGATCCGAACTGCGAGACCGAACAGGATGAGGTTGGGCGAATCTTCATCTCGACCCTGCGCGATGTCGCTGCCGGCGAGGAACTGACCTACGAGTACAACCTGCACGACTCCGACGAGGACGATGCAGACTGCTACTGCGGCGCGTCGGCTTGCCGCAGCACCATGTTCAGCGACCTGGAACTGAAGCGGCGCGCGCGCAAGGCCAAGCGCAAGGCCGCTGCGAAGCGTGCGGTCTCTCAATAAAAAAGGGGCCAGCAGAGGCTCTGCCGGCTCGCTGTCCCCCTTCCCGGAAAACACACCTCGTTGCAGGCGATACAATCGAACTCGATCGCAAAATGGCCTACCAGGTTCTAGCCCGCAAATACCGTCCCCAGCGTTTTGCCGACGTCGTTGGTCAGGATCACGTCACCGTGACCCTGATGAATGCGCTTACCCAGAACCGAATCGCCCACGGCTACATCTTCAGCGGCCATCGCGGCATCGGCAAGACCACCATTGCGCGCATCCTGGCCATGGCGCTGAACTGCCGCAACGTCATCGGCAGCGAAGTTCGACCGACCGCGGAGCCCTGCGAAGTTTGCGAGAGCTGCACTGAGATACGGGAAGGCAATGCAGTCGACGTGATCGAGATCGACGCGGCCACTAACCGCGGCATCGACGAGATTCGCGAGTTGCGCGACGCCGCCCGCTACCGCCCGGCACGCGACCGCTACAAGATCTACATCCTCGACGAGGCCCACCAGATCACCGACGCGGCCTTCAACGCTTTGTTGAAGACGCTGGAGGAGCCACCGGACCACATCGTCTTCATGATGGCGACTACCCAGCCGGAGGACCTTCCCCAGACAATCCGGTCGCGCTGCCAGCACTTCAGCTTTCACGCTGTAAAACTTGCGGACATCACCGCGCAGTTGCGCGCGATTGCGCAGGCCGAGGGCGTGGCCGCCGATGAAACCGCTCTGGCGCTGCTGGCCGAAGCCGGAGACGGCTCGATGCGCGATGCACTCTCGATCATGGACCAGGCCATCGCCAGCGCGCCTATGGAGTCCTCAGCCGATGGAACCGCCGGCCACGCGCGTCTGGACGCAGCCCAGATTCGCGAACTGATGGGGACCGTCCCGAACGCGGTCTTCGAACGCATGCTGGAGGCGGTCGACGGCAATCGCTCGGCCGAAGTAATGACGATGGCGAACCAACTGCTCGACGCCGGCAACTCGCCGGCCCAGCTGGCGCGCCAATGCGTTCGCTACCTGCGCAACGCGCTGGTGGCCAAGGTGGCCGGGTTGTCTGCGGAGGGTGAGACCGCGGATGGACTGGGCAGTGAGCTGCTGCAAATCTCCCCCGATGAGCAGCGCCGTGCCGCCCGCACCGCCGCGCTCTTTAGTGAGGAGGAGTTGACGCGCTTTCTACAGGTGATGCTGCGCACTTTTGATGAGCTGGGCTACCGGCAGGAACAGCGCTTCCACTTTGAGCTCGGCCTGCTGAAGCTGGTCCACCTGCGCCGGCTGCTGCCGATTGAAGAGGTGCTGAGCCAGGCCAGCGGCAGCGGCCGTGCTCCCGCAGCAGCCAGCGCACCTCGCAGTGGAGCTGCTCATGCGAAGCCCGCCCCGGCCGCACATGCCTCCGCCGCCCCGCCCCGGCCGGCGTTTTCCCCGTTCGAGCAGGACAAGAGCCGCCGCCATCCCGAGGCCATGGCGGCCGCACCGATCAGCGTATCCGCCGTGGCGTCGCACCCGGTGACGGAGACTCGCGGCGCCACCGCAGTTTCGGTAGCGCCGGCGTCGCGCCCGGTGCTGGAAGCGGTATCGGCACCGATGCGATCACCCGTCCCCCTTGCGGCGGTGCCAACCCCGGCAATTCCACCGGCGCATGCGACAGCCGCGTCCGCTGACCCGCAGCAGGCGGTCGTCGAGGCGCTCGCGACGGCGAAGCAATCCTCGGCCGCGGACGCCATGGCCGACGCGGTCTGGACCATCGCCGACGGCGAAGCGAGGGTGCAGACGGAACTCTCGAAGACCATGCTGCCAGTGGTGATGAACGCCCAGGCGGAGAAGATTGCCGTTGCGGCTCTGCGCAGCGCTGGTATCCAGAAGCTCACGCTGCTTCCCGGAGCCGCCGCGGCCACCGCGCAAAAAAAGCCGCGGGCGGCTCGCGCCGGCTCGGTCCATGCGAAGGCCATGGAGCATCCCATGGTGCAGCAGGCACAAAAGCTCTTCGAAGCCGAGATTCAGACCGTCATCGACCTGCGCGAAAACGACTAAGCCAGATCGAGACTACAACGACAGCGATTCTGAGCTACGCTCAGAGTGATGAGCCGATTCGCAGGACTACTCCTATGAACTTTTCCGACCTTGGCAAGATGAAAGAGATGATGGCGCAGGCGCGCGAGATGCAGGCGCAGATGGAGCAGAAGCTCGTCCAAACCATCGTCGAGTCCGAAACCGGCGGCGGCATGGTGAAGGTACGCATGAACGGCAAGAAGGAAGTGCTGCGCCTGAAGATCGAGCCGACCGCGCTGGGGGCCTCCACCGGCGACATCGAGCTGCTGGAAGACCTGATCGCAGCAGCCGTCAACGAAGCCGGCCGCCGCGCGGACGAAGCCATGAAGTCCTCGGTCGCCGGCCTGATGGGCGGCCTCAACCTTCCCGGCCTGGAATAAGACCAGCCTGGAAATAGATCTGGAGCAGCCCGCCGATGTCCCGATTCGCCGAGCCCATGTCCCGCTTGATCGACGAGCTGAAGAAGCTGCCTGGCATCGGGACCAAGTCCGCGCAGCGGCTGGCCTTTCACGTGCTGCGCTCTTCGGACGGGGATGCACGGGCGCTGGCTGAGGCGATCCTGGTGCTGCGCGAGAAGCTGCGCCTCTGCTCCATCTGCAACAACATCACCGACGTCGATCCCTGCGGCTACTGCACCAGCGCCGTGCGCGACCAGCATCTTGTCTGCGTGATCGAAGAGCCGACCAACATTGCCACCATCGAAAAGACGCGCAGCTACAACGGCGTCTACCATGTGCTGCACGGCACGCTGTCGCCGATCGGCGGAGTTGGTCCGGAGCAGTTGCGGATCGCGAATCTGATGACGCGGCTCGCGCCTGCCGCGGCCATTGCGGTGGACGCGGTCGGATCGGATTCACCCGAAGAGGACGACAACCGCGCCATCCGCGAGATCATCCTCGCCACTTCGCCTACCACCGAGGGCGAAGCCACCGCTGCCTACCTTGCGGCCGAGATCCACCGGGTCGCTCCTGGCCTGCGCGTCACCCGCATTGCCACGGGAGTGCCCGCCGGCTCCGATATCGAATACGCGGATGAGGTCACGATGACCCGCGCCATGGAAGGCCGCCGCGAGTTCTAACTCGTAGTTGAGGCTGAGATTGCCCGTGGGGCCGCTGTACCATGAGGTCCACCACGCTGGCACTTGCCGTTGTTGCCCCGGGACTGGTCATGCGTGCCGCCAACGCAGTGCCACATCCCATGGGGCCGCGCGCCGACTTGCTCTCAACCTTTGCGATTCTGGCGGTTGGCCTCTTCCTAGTCGCCGGGGCAATCCGTAGCGTGATCCAACGGTAGGTGCGATTTCCTTCAGTCCCACGTAAACCGTTCGAGGCGAAGTCGCGTCAGACCGTGCGATGATCGAACACTCTCTCCAGCGAACCGGGCGCGAAACGCTGGCGAGAGGCGAGCGAAGCAACGAAAGGACATTCCGAATGCACTCACTTGCTCAAGCGGCGATGGGTCCGCGCCGCATTTCCCTGCCCCGCGTTCTCGCGGTGTGCGTCTCCGGCGCTACCCTGGCTCTTGGATGCGGCAGCTCCGGTACCTCTTCGGCGTCGGCGTCCACCTCCAGTGGAACGCCGAACGCATACACTGCGGTCTACAAGGCCATGACGTGGGGCTCGACCGTGACGGTGAGTTTCCCCAGCTCCTGCGAGATGACTCTCACCACCTCCGGCAAGCCGAACTACACGCCGAACGCCTATTACCTGGCTCCAGCGGGAACCGGCCAGACGGCTGTAGCCTACACGTCGGTCACCAAGACCGCGCTGGCCGTGATCTCGTACGCCAGCGTCATCGCGCCTTCGCTCGAGGGCTCCTCCGCAACCATCAATATCTGCCCTGCACAGGCCAGTTCCACCACGGCCACCGGCCTGGGCGCCATCGGCTATCTGATCTCGGGCACCGCCATGTTCAATCCGTTTGAGATGGACGCCAGCACCGCCGCGGTCTCCGACAATGCCTCCTACACCTTCACTGACGGCGCGGGCACGCAGCAGACGGCCTGGTTCCTCGATCAGTGCGACTCGCACTCGAACGGCACCACCTGGCATGCCCACGGAAATCCCTCGTGCGTCACCTCCGAAGTGGACACCGCTACCGGCCCGTCGCACATCATCGGCATCGCGCTCGACGGCTTCCCCATTTACGGCGGCCGCGACATCAACGGCAATGTCATCAACGTGTCGCAACTGGACGCCTGCAACGGCATCACCAGCGCGACGCCGGAGTTTCCCGCGGGCGCCTACCACTATGTGCTGCCCATTGGCGTGACGACCAAATACGCGTCCATGAATTGCTACAGCGGGACGGTCTCCGCAGGGACCATGGCCCAGGCGCGCAAGCTGGCCTGCAACATGAAGACGATGTTCGCGATGATCGAGAACAAACAGAACAACGAAAAAGCCAAGCAGACCATGGCGGACATGAAAATGCCGGACGGCAGCACCATGCCCGCCGGTTCCATGTAGATCGAAACCCAGCGGTACGAGTTAAACGGCGGGGGGCGGCGCTGCGACCAGGTTGACTCCCGTCATTTCTCTCGGCTTATCCAGGTGCAGCAGCTTGAGAATGGTCGGCGAGATGTCGCGGAGACTGCCGTCAGGGCGCAAATTCACCGTCCCGCTCGGCGCGTCGGTGATGAGAATAAACGGCACCGGATTGGTGGTATGCGCGGTGTGCGGCCCGCCGGTATGCGGGTCGATCAGCATCTCCGCGTTGCCGTGGTCCGCGGTTACCAGCAGGGCACCGCCGCGCTGCTTCACCGCCTTGTAGATGCGGCCCAGTTCCCGGTCGACGGTTTCCACGGCCTTGATGGTGGGCTCCAGCTTGCCCGAGTGCCCGACCATGTCCGCGTTGGCGAAATTGACGATGATGACGTCGAAGGCTGTGTCGGAGACCGCCTTTACCACCGCGTCCGCGATGCCCGCGGCAGACATCTCCGGCGCAAGATCGTAGGTCGCCACCTTCTGCGAAGGCACGAGTACGCGGTCTTCCCCGCCAAACGGCTTCTCGATGCCGCCATTGAAGAAGTAGGTGACGTGCGCATACTTCTCCGTCTCCGCCACGCGCAGGTTGCGCAGGTTGGCCTGCGCCATCAGGTGCGCCAGCAGGTTGTCCATCGACTCCGGCGGAATCACGATGGGCAACTTGAAGTTCTTGTCGTACTGCGTCATGCAGACGTAATGAATGCCCGTCGGCACCAGGCTGCGCGGAATCTCCAGGTCGAGCTCGGCGGCTTTGGGCAGGTCCAATCCGCCGTTTGCGGTCAGGCCGGAGTTGCGCGCCAGCACACGTGTAATCTGGCGCGCGCGGTCGGCCCGGTAATTGAAGTTGATGACGACATCGTTGTCGCGAATGGGCCCCACTGCGCGGCCGGCTTCGTCGACGACTGTAAATGGGGGAATGAATTCGTCGGTGATCCCGCTGTTGTACAACTCCTTCATGCGCGCGGCCGCGTCCATGTAGGTCCCGCCCTGTGGGTGCCCGGTGACCAGCGCGTCGAAAGCCTGATGCTCCTTCTCCCAGCGCAGGTCGCGGTCCATTGCATAGTAGCGCCCGCTGACGCTGGCCAGTTCGCCGATGCCGATTCCGCGAAACTGCTGCTGTAGTTCGCCCAGATACCCCAATCCGCTGTTGGGCATGGTGTCGCGCCCATCCATGAACGCATGCACGAAGACGCGGGCGACCTTCTGCTGCGCAGCCAGCCGCAGCAGCGCGTAAAGGTGGCGCTGGTGTGAATGCACGCCGCCATCCGACAGCAGGCCGATAAAGTGAATCGCGCTGCCTTTTTCCTGCGCCGCAGCAACCGCGGTCAGCAAGGTTGGGTCGGTAAAGAAGCTGCCGTCCGCGATGGCTGTGTCGATGCGGGTCATGTCCATGCGCACGATGCGGCCGGCGCCGAGGTTCAGATGGCCGACCTCACTGTTGCCCATCTGCCCGTCGGGCAATCCGACAAAGTGGTCGCTTGCATGCAACAGAGTGTTGGGGAAGTCGCGCAGCAGCGAGTCGTACAACGGCTTGCGTGCCAGAGCAATTGCATTGCCATGCGTTTCCGGCCGGTAACCCCAGCCATCAAGGATCGTGAGAACAATAGGTTTCGCCATGTGTGAATTCAGAATAGCAAGACCGGCGCAGAGTACCTTGTGCGGACGGTCACTTCCGGCGGCGCGAGGGCGAGAACCAACTGCCGGACGCAACAAAGCCGGGCCGCGTCACAACCCACGGCCCGGCTCCGTTCAACCTCTCCCGTTATGCGTAGCTGGAAACGCTCTTCGCATTGCGTGCGCCGCGCTCGTGGCTGATCTTGTCGACATAGCCACTCTCAGCCAGGGCCTTGAGCGGCTCAATTGGCAACTTGCGCGCCTGCCGCCATTCCTTGACGATGGGCCGCACATCGGTCCAGAAGGCGCCGCGGAAGATCTCCTCGGCCGCCACCAGATCGCATGATTGCTGCAGGCCCGCGAGCTTCTCGTAGTCCACCAGCGCGGCCTTGGCAAATAACTCCTGCGCCATTACGACGGTCTGCACCATCGCCTCCACCTTGCCCTTCAGGTTGTGGCTCTGGTCGATCATGTAGGCAATCGCGCCGGTCGCCTTCGCGTCCGGACAGTTCAGAATTTCGGTGAAGATGCGGAAGACTTGATACGGATCGATCGAGCCAATAGTCAAATCGTCGTCCGCATACTTGCGATCGTTGAAGTGGAATCCGCCCAGCGCATCGCAATGCAACAGCCAGGTCACGATCTGCTCGATATTGGTGCCTTGCAGGTGGTGACCGGTGTCCACCAGCACCTTGGCCTTGGGGCCGGCGCGTCGCGACAGTTCCAGCGCCATGCCCCAGTCAGCAATGTCAGTGTGATAAAAAGCCGGCTCAAACGGCTTGTACTCCACCAGCATCCGCTGGTGTGGACCGAGAGCCGCGTGGGTCGAAGCCAGCACCTCTTCCATCCACTCGATGCGCTTGCGGATGGACTGGGTACCCGGATAATTCGATCCATCCGCCAGCCAAATCGACAGATCCTTGTCGCCCAGTTCGCGTCCGATTTCGACCGAATCCAACAGATGGGCCAGCGCATTGCCACGGATCTCCGCGCTGGGGTTGCAGATGGAGCCGTACTTGTACTCCTGCGCCTGAAACAGGTTCGGGTTGATGGAACCGGCGTTGACGCCAAAGCGCTTCTCCAGCCGCTTAATCTCCGGCACGTCGCCTTTGCCGTTGGGCAGGTCCCAAAGCACGTGCAACGCTACCGTGGGACTCGCGCCGGTCAGCGCATTCACCTGCGCCGCATCGGCAAACTTCTCTTCCAATGTTGTCGCCGCACCTGCCTGGGAGAACTTGCCGAACCGAGTTCCAGTGTTGGCGAAGCCCCAGGAAGGAACTTCGATCCGGAAACCATCCAGCGCCGCCATCACCCGAACCGTCGCACTCGCGCCGGCTTCTGCCCCGTTCACGCCCATGGAGAAACCCTCAAACTTCAATTGGAAATATACTCCGTATTGAAACAACTGGGCCAATCATACTCCCAATTGTTGATACTTTATCGTTTACTTTACGGAATTCTGGGAAATCAGCGGTCGCGTCTCACCCCACCACGATCACATCGAGGAACCGTGGTCCGTGTACTCCCTTGATCCGCGTCATCTCGATATCCGCGGTCGCCGATGGACCTGAAACAAAGGTCGTCGCCAGCGCCGCTGTTGGCTGCAGCCGAGCGATCGCCTCCGGAACGGTCTCCACCACGTCCGCAGCCCGAACCACGCACAGGTGATAGTCCGGCACCAGGGTCGGTGCGCGCCTTCCCTGCCCCGGGACATTCTGGAGCACGATCGTTCCGGTCTCGGCGATGGCTGCGGCCGACGCCGTCACCACACCCTCGAAGCCGTCCAGTTCCGCCGGCGTAAACCCATGGTCGACAACGAATTCAAAGGCCCCGGGCAGCGGCTCTCCGAGCGCCTCCGGCAGGCCGGCCGGAATTACCAGGCGCAGTTTGCCGCGCTCAGTGAGAATTCGGGCAATCTCCGCTGCCACAGCCCCGGGTTTGGCCCGCACCACCGTGGCGTCGTAATCGCGCAGCCGGTCCTCCAGCAATTCCAAGATCGCCTCGCGCTCCTGCGACGCTACCCGTTTGTAATGGCGCGGAATTGCCTCCCATTCAGAGCCAACCGCGGCGGCGCCGGTCGCCGGAACATCGCCGAGGGCGGCGCGAATCCGCCGCAGTACTTCCTCCCGGGAAGAAACGGAAGCCGCTTTAGCGCTCATTGCCCGACTCCTTCCCGACCGAATCTTCCGATCGTCTTCCCGGCGCGTCTTTCCCGCGCTCCTCGAACCATTGGCGGAAGGTCTGCTTGGGCATCACGCGCAGGTCGCGCACCTGAGTCCAGCCTCCGAGCATGCCGGGCAGCCAGTCAATCCAGCCGACGCCCTGCCCGTCCTTGTGCGAGAGCGGCAGCTCGGCCAGCCGACCGAGCTTCTGCGACGCGCGAAATACTCCTTCGCTGCGGAAGACCATCGCCACCGCCTTCAGCGCCATCACCTCGGGGTTGACGAGAATATTGAGCCCGCTGGATTGCTGCTTCACCACCTTGTTGCGCAGGTGGATGAGGACCTCGGGAATATTGATCTTCACCGGGCAAACCTCGTAGCACGCGCCGCACAGGCTGGACGCATAGGGCAGACTCTGCGCGTGATGCATCTCCATCAACTGCGGTGTCAGGATCGCACCGATCGGTCCTGCGTACACGCTGCCATAGGCGTGGCCTCCGGTCTGCTGGTACACCGGACAGGCGTTCTGGCACGCGCCGCAGCGGATGCAGTTGAGGGTCTGCCGCGCCTCTTCGTCGGCCAGAATCTCCGTGCGCGCGTTATCCATCAGCACCACGTGGAAGTTGCGCGGCCCGTCGCCGCCCGCCGGGGCCTTGTCCACGCCGGTCCAGAGGGAGTTGTACGGATTCATCCGCTCACCGGTGGCGCTGCGGGGAAGCAATTGCAGCACTACCTCGAGGTCCTGGTAGCGCGGAATCACCTTGTCGATGCCGGCGACGGAGATCAGCGTCTCTGGCAGGGTCAGGCACATGCGGCCGTTGCCCTCGCTCTCGACGATGCACACGCTGCCCGTTTCTGCGACCAGGAAGTTCGCTCCGCTGACGGCGGTCTTGACGCGCAGAAACTTCTCGCGCAGAAACCGCCGCGCCGCATCGGCTAGGTCCTGCGGCGTGCCGCCCAGTTTTGAGAAGTCGGTGCCGGGCAATTTCATCTCGCGCATGAAGATCTCACGGATCTGGGCGCGGTTCTTGTGCAGCGCGGGCACGACGATGTGCGACGGCTGATCGTGGCCAAGCTGAATGATCAACTCCGCCAGATCGGTCTCATACGCGTGGACCCCCGCCTCGGCCAGCGCTTTGTTGAGATGAATCTCCTCGGTGGTCATCGACTTGATCTTGATGACTTCGGTGGGAGATTTTCCGTCGACTTCGCTGGCCTTGACCAGATCGACGACAATCCTGCGCGCGTCCTCTGCGTCTTTCGCCCAATGCACATGGCCGCCGGCGGCGGTGCAGTTGCGCTCAAACTGCTCCAGGTAGAAGTCCAGATGGCGCATCGTATGCTGGCGCAGCTGCTTGCCGGCTTCGCGCAGATCCTGCCAGTCGGGCATCTCGGCTACCACGCGCGCGCGCTTGGTCTGGATCACCTTGGTCGCGTGGCGCACGTTCTTGCGCAGCTGCGAGTCGCCCATCAGCGTCTTGGCCGCTACCTGGAACTTCGGAGCTGTCGTCGGATCCAAGGCTGTGTCGCTCATCGCTGGCCGCCTTCTTCGCTGGCCAGAATCTCCGCAATATGGACCGGCCGAACTCCGGTCCGCTCGCGGTGCAGTGCGCCGCCGATGTGCATCAGGCAGGAGTTGTCGCAGCCGGTCACGGCCTCGGCCCGGGTATTCAGCACGCCGCGCACTTTTTCTGAAAGCATCGCGCTCGAAACCTCGGCGTTTTTGATCGCAAACGTCCCGCCAAATCCGCAGCACTGCTCCAGGTTCTCGATCTCCACCAGGTCAATGCCGCGCACTGCCCGCAGCAGCTTCATCGGCCCGTCGCCAACGTGCAGACTGCGCAGACCATGGCAGCTTGCGTGGTAGGTGACGCGGTGCGGATAGTACGCGCCCACATCCTCCAGCCCGAGCTTTTTGGTCAGAAACTCCGAAAACTCCCACACCCTGGGCAGCAGGGCGGCGACCTCAGCCTTCAGCTTCTCATCCTTCAGCCGCTCCGCCATCAGCGGATAGTGGTCGCGCATCATCGCCACGCAGCTTGTGGATGGGCTTACCACTGCCTCTGAATTCCTAAACTGATCGACAAACCGCTTCAGCAGAGGGAACGCTTCTTCCTGGTAGCCGGTGTTCCAATGCATCTGCCCGCAGCACGTCTGGCCTGCGGGAAAATCGACGGAATGGCCCAAACGTTCCAGCACCCGCACCACGGCCTTGCCGGTTTCCGGAAAAAGCGTGTCGTTGTAACACGTGATAAACAGCGAAACTCGCAAACCGGTTCTCCGCTTCCTGTCGGCCAGTCGAATGGATGTGCGGCCGTATATTCCTCCGATTCGTGCTGCATCGCTCGAATCGGCGCCGGCCCCTGGCCTCGGTATCCACCTTAGTCCAATAGACAATCTATTTCCACAATAGAATCCCCTCAGGTAGGATGGTAGCCGTCTAAGTCGTAATTTCTGCTTGCAGCGAGGCATCTTGGGACCAAATCCATTTCTCGGCGTCATCTTTCATTGGATTGGAGGCTTTTGTTCCGCCACCAACTTCATCCCCTTCCGCCAGATCAAGCGCTGGTCGTGGGAGGTGTACTGGCTCATCCAAGGTTTTGCCGCGTGGATTATCGCCCCTACGGTGCTTGCCTGCATCTTCATCCCAAACGCGTATGGCATTCTGCACGCGACCTATGCCACCAATCCTAAGGACGTTCTTTTCGCCTTCCTCTTTGGCGTGCTCTGGGGAGTGGGCGGAATCACCTTCGGCCTGGCCATCCGCTACCTCGGGATCGCGCTCGGCTACGCCATTGCCCTCGGCCTCTGCGCCTTCTTCGGAACCCTGGTGCCTCCGGTCTATCACGGCCAGATCATGACCCTTGCCCACCAGACCTCGGGCCAGATCATTCTGATTGGCGTCTTTGTCTGCCTCATCGGCGTGGCCGTCAATGGCGCGGCAGGATACTCCAAGGAAAACGAGATTACCCCTGAAGAGAAAATCGAGGCCGGCGAGCGCGATTACAACTTCGGCAAAGGCATCGCCATTGCGATCCTCGCCGGCTTTATGAGTTCGTTTTTCGCCTTTGGCCTGGACGCTGGCAAGCCCATCGGCGACCTGACGGCCACCAGACTGATCGCCGCGGGCCTCTCGGACCGGCTCGTGCTCAAGAACCTGCCCATCCTGATTGTTGTGTTGTGGGGCGGATTCGTCACTAACTTCATCTGGTCGGCCATCCTCATCTTCCAGAATGGTTCGGTGCGCCAGTTTGCCGGCGAACCCGGCATCAATCCCATGCGCGCGGCCCATACCTCCGGCGACACGCTGGTGGACTTCGACCCGCTTGACCCGTCCACCTACGATCGCCTGGCTCCGTCCACTCTCTTCTCCAATTACATCTTTGCCGCCATGGCCGGTGTCATCTGGTACTTCCAGTTCTTCTTCTACTCCATGGGCCAGACCAAGATGGGCAAGTACGATTTCTCTTCGTGGACGCTGCACATGGCATCGATCATCATCTTCGCCACCCTGTGGGGCCTGGTGCTGAAGGAGTGGCACGGCACCAGCCTGCGCACCAAGCTGCTGGTCACCTGCGGCCTGCTGCTGCTGGTCGGGTCCACTGTGATCGTCGGCTACGGCAACTACGTCCACGCTGTGTTCGGAACCTAGCCTTCTGCCAGGCCTGACCGGTTCCGGCGGGGTTGGCTTCGCGGCTACTCGGTGCGTATATTCACGCGGCTGTTTTACACTTGCGTCACAATGGATGCTTGGATAATTTCGTCGCCGAGGAGGCGAAGCAATGCCGCGCATTAATTTTCATCAACAACTCGCCGCGCTCAAGGACAAACTGCTTGCCATGGCGGCGTTGTCGCAGCAGGCGCTGGAGTTCTCGGTCGAAGCCTACCTGGAGCGGGACATGGCGCTCTGCAACCATGTGCTGGAAATCGAAGAAGCCATCAACGCCGCCGAATCGATCGTGGATGAGATGGCCCACGACCTGCTGGCCAAAGAGCAGCCTATGGCAATCGATCTTCGCTTTATCCTGTCCGTCATCAAGATCAACGGGGACCTTGAACGTATCGGAGACCAGGCGGCCAATATTGCAGAGCGGGCACAGGCTATGAAGGATGCGCCCGAGATCTCGCTCCCGGTTGACATCCAGGAGATGGGCGAAAAGACCGGCGTGATGATCCGGACGGCGATCCAGTCGCTGCTGGAGGCCGACGCGAGAATGGCCGAGACCGTGCTCACCATGGATGACGACGTCGATGACATGAACCGCGCGGTCCAGGCGGAGCTGGTGGAGATGATGCAACAGCACCCGCAGTTTAGCGTGCAGGCCCTGACCGCCATCCTGATCTCGCGCAACCTGGAACGCGCTGGCGACCACGCCACCAACATCGCAGAGGATGTCATCTTCTGGCTGCGTGGTTCCGACGTTCGCCACAAGATGTCGTTGGCGGAAGCAGACTGAGCAACGGCGCCTCCCAACCTCGCGCAGGAGCGCTCCCTCCGCGTCTTGACGGGCATGGTGTCGCGCGATTAAGCTGGAAGCAATGAGGATGTGCGACCGGAGTCGGTGCCGCTGCTTGACCTGTTGTTGCGAAGCAGTGCGCCGCCGCCTTTGTCCCGCCTCGTAAGGATCGCATTTCACGAAGCTTAGACAAGCAGCACGAGCGCCCACAAATCCGGTGGGCGTTTTCTCTTTGAGCCCGCGAATTCGCCGCTCCCGATCAACTCAATGCCGCCGTAAACAGCAAGGAATCTTTAGGAAACCATATGACCGACCTCGTCACCGCACCGCCGGCCGCAACTCCAGCTGCCAAGGAAACCAAAGCCCAGAAGGCCGAGCGCCTGAAGCTGGCCAAGAATCCGTGGGAGGCATGGGATGAGGTGCGCCAGTTCGCGCGCGAAGGCCGCAGCGCCGTGCTGCCGGAGTGGGCGGAGTTCTACTTCAAGTGGTGGGGCGTCTACACCCAGGGCGACGGCGCCGGCGTCACGGGCGGCAAGGACGGGGTAGGCAAGGCGACCGAGTACTTTATGATGCGCATCGGCCTGCCGAACGGCCTGCTCACCTCGCACCAGCTCCGCGTGATTGGCGATCTGACGAAAAAGTACGCCCGCAACCTGAGCGACATCACCACCCGGCAGAACATTCAACTGCACTGGCTCACCATTGAGGCCCTGCCCGAGATCGTCGAGGCCCTTACCGCCATCGGCCTAAGCCCCAAAGGCGCCTGCGGAGACGTGCTGCGCAATGTCACTGGATGTCCACTGGCGGGGCTTGACGGCCACGAGTTGATTGACGCGAGTCCGCTGGCGCTGGAAGTGGCGCACCGGCTGACTGCCAATCCCGAGTTTTACAATCTGCCGCGCAAGTTCAAGGTGACCGTGTCCGGCTGCCCGCTGTGGTGTTCCTACCCGGAGATTAATGACGTCGCCCTCACCGCGATCAAGCGCGAGGTCGATGGCCTGGAGGAGATTGGCTACACGCTGCGCGTCGGCGGAGGCCTTTCCACGGAGCCGCATCTCGGCGTGCGCATCCCCGCCTTCATCCCGCAGGACAAAGCCTACGCCGCAGTTGAGGCTGTGCTCAGCATCTTCAAAGAGCAAGCGGAATTGCGCGAGAACCGCACCCGCGCGCGCATCAAATACCTCTTCATGCGCCATGGCTGGACGGCGGAGACGATGCTGGAGGCGATCGAGGCTAAGCTGGGCTACAAGTTCGATCCGTCGCCGCTGGAAGCGGACGTCGTACCCGCAGACGTGTACCGCGACCATGTCGGCATAACCCCGCAAGTGCAGCATGGTCTCTCCGCAGTTGGTGCGAGCGTCATGGGCGGCCGGCTGTCGGGCGAGCAGCTGACCCAGTTGGCAGACCTCGCGGAGGAGTTCGGCGACGGCCACCTGCGCGCGACCATTATGCAGAACATCGTCATCGCCAACGTACCCAACGCCCGCACCCGCGACCTGGTGCATGCGCTTGGCGAGATCGGCCTCAAGGTCGAAGTCACGCCCTTCTGGCGCGGCGCCATCGCCTGCACCGGCACCGAATTCTGCAAGCTGGCCATCTCGGAGACCAAGGCCTTCTCCAAGTGGCTCACCAGCGAGATGGAGGAGCGGCTGCCGGGGTTCGACCAGCAGATCAAGCTGCACGTGACCGGCTGCACCAACTCCTGCGGGCAAAGCTGGATCGCCGACATCGGACTCGAAGGCAAGAAGATCAAGAAGGACGGCAAGATGGTCGACGCCTTCTACTTCTGCGTTGGCGGCGCGGTGGGCAAGTACGCCCGCATCGCGCGCCAGGTCGGCTACCGCGCCGCCGCCGAAGACTGCCCCGAAGCCATCGAACGCCTGCTGCGGGCTTATCTTGCGGACCGCGAGCCGGGCGAAGACCTGCGCGCTTACTTCGCCCGCCACGACGACGAAAGCCTGCGCGCGCAACTTGCCGGCACCTGGGTCGCCCCAGTCGAGCGGGACCTTCCGCCCGTCGGCGCGGGTCGCCACGCGCCGGGAGAATGAGGAGACCATCCAATCCATGCTCGATTTGAGCAATTGCTGCCGGGAATGCTTCGCGCATCCGTGGCCTCGGAATGAATGCGAGGCGTGTAGCACTCACAATGGAACGTGTCCGTACTGCGGATCGAATTCGGGACTGTGCCCAATTGAGGCATTAGCCAAGGGATTCCTGAACCTATTCTCGGACTATCAGAATCTCGAGGTCGGCCTGGGCTCCGGCGACAGGTTATTCCCACCCGCATTGTTGGAAGACGCTGTCCAGCGTGACTGGAGTATTTTCTCGGAACTCTTCTCGAAATCGCCGGCCAAGCGTAACTTTTTCGCGAATATCTATGAGAAGGCGCCGAAAGATACATGGCCCGTAGATCTCGAAATACCCGTTGTCCCCTTCCATCGCAACGCCATGTCGACGGCCTTCGACCGATGGCGAGAGTTCTTGCTCGTCGACAAAAGTGCACTTGAGAATCTCAAAAGCCTCTACAGTCATGAGGACATCAACACGCCCGGCACATTTCTTAATCAACAGGCCCAACAGCTCAGGACATTCATACGTGTGGTTCCTAAAGGTAAAGTGCTATGGCGTGCCAGAGGCTCGTATATCGGCTCGTCACAGTTTGACTGCAATCCATTAACCTCCGACCTAATGGGAGCTAATCCAGCCGCGCCAGCAAGCCGACTCAATGCCAATGGCGAGCTAGTGCTTTATTGCGCGGAGTCCGAGCAAACATCCGTGGCAGAAATTCGACCAGGGAGGGGCTACTTTGTCACCACGTGCATACTTCTGTCCACTTCAAGCCTACAGGTGCTGGATTTAGCTGACGGATTTGCCGAGATCAATCCGTTCACTTGCGAACATTTGAGTTGGAACCTCGATTTGCGCCGAGTGTTTCGTAATCTGGCAGGGCTAGTTGCGCAGCCAACAACCAGAGGAGAAGATGAATACACCTATCTACCCACGCAAGCAATCGCACGAATAGTCCGGGCAATGCAGTTGGACGGCATCCGGTTCCCGAGCTCGCTGGATTTTCCGAAGGGCAGAAATCTAGCGGTATTTGATCCCTCCAAGATCAGCTTCGGGGAAACTAAATTGGTCAAAATCGACAAGACATCGATTGAGTTTACTGAGGTTCCCCGTCGAGTAGCCTAGAAGTCCGACAAGATTATTCTATGTCCCTCTTCCCAATCTTTCTCAAGCTCACCGGCCGGCCCGCGATCGTGATTGGCGCGGGCCATCTCGCCGAGTCGAAGATCGAATCCCTGCAAGCCGCCAACGCCCGTGTCACCGTCATCGCTCCGCACGCCACCGACCGCATCACCGCGATGGCCGAAGCGGGCGAGATCACGCTGCACCCGCGCGAGTACGCTATGGGCGATCTCGCCGGGCAGTTCCTTGCCGTCGCTGCGACCAACGTTCCGGCGGTCAATCGCGCCGTCTTCGCTGAAGCCGAAGCCGCCGGTATCCTCATCAACGCCGTCGACGATCCACCCTTCTGCGACTTCTATTTCCCATCGGTGGTACGTCGAGGGCATTTACAGATCGCCATCTCGACGGCAGGAGAAAGCCCTGCGCTGGCGCAGCGGCTGCGCAAGGAGATCAACGCGCTGCTGCCGCTCGACACCGGCGACTGGCTCGCCGAGCTCGGTAACCTGCGCCGCGAAGTCCTCCAGTTGGAGCCGCTGAACGACGCGCGCAAGGAGTTGCTGCACCAGTTAGCCAGCCGCGAAGTATGTGGCTACGATGGCTGCCCCTCGCGGACGCTGGCGCGCGAGCACGCCCGGACCAATCCCTTGCCGAAGACTGAGTCCAAACTGTGAGCACATCGGCCGAGCCAGGCGTCGTGTATCTGGTAGGAGCCGGTCCGGGCGATCCGGAGCTGCTGACGCTGCGCGCCGTCCGCCTGCTGCAGACAGCAGACGTCATCCTGCCGGACGACCTGGTCTCCGATGAAGTTCTCGCGCTCGCCAGCCCTTCTGCGTTGGTCGTGCCGGTGGGCAAACGCTGCGGCCAGCCACGCATCACTCAGGCCGGCATTCACGCGCTGATGCTGGAGCATGCGGGTGCGGGGCGGTCGGTAGTGCGTCTCAAGTCTGGCGATCCGCTGGTTTTCGGGCGCGCCGGCGAAGAGATTGCGGCGCTGACCGAGGCCCTGATTCCCTTTGAAATCGTGTCAGGAATTACCGCGGCCTTTGCCGTGGCCGCCGAGTTGAAGACTCCGCTGACCGATCGCAGTTCAGCCTCGAAGTTGATCTTCGCTACCGCGCACCATGCGGCGCCGCGGCCGGATGCTCCAGCCAAGCTGGAGCTGACGCCCAAGTGGGAGGGCGCGTTTCCAAAGGATGCGACGCTGGTCGTCTACATGCCGGGACGCCGCTTCCGGCTGCTGGCGGACGAACTGATTGCGTCGGGCATCGATGCGCAAACCCCGTGTGTCGCGGTCTCCAAAGCCAGCACAGTTGAGGAGCGGGTGCATTCCACAACGCTTGCCGGTCTTGAAGACGACGCGGTCGGTCCGGCGCCAGTGCTGCTGCTAATCGGCTATGCGATAAAGCCAGCGAGCTAGTCACGAGCCGCAAGACTTACTTGGCTGGGGCAGGGCAATTGGGGACGTCCGCTCCTTTGACCTCGACCTCGGGGGTAACCGAGAGACCGGGCCGGAGCACGTAATCGCCGTCTTCCTGCGCGATATTCGTAAAGTCGATGCGGACAGGAATGCGCTGGACCACCTTCACGTAGTTACCGGTGGCGTTCTCCGGCGGGAAGAGCGAGAGCATCGATCCCGTGGCTCCGCCGATCTGGGTAACGCGGCCAGAGAACTTGCGCCCGCCGTAAGCGTCGACCTTCAGCGTGACCGCCTGGCATCGGTGCATCTTTTCGAGCTGGGTCTCCTTAAAGTTGGCAGTGACCCATAGATCCGTCAGCGGGATGATTGTCATCAGGTCCTGACCCACTGAGAGGTTGACGCCGACCTCGACGTTCTTCTTGTTCACGACTCCAGCGGTGGGCGCGGTGATGTGGGTATAGGAGAGATTGAGCTTGGCTTGTTCGACGCGAGCCTCGGCCTGTTGAACGGCAGCCGCTGCGGCAGCGGCGCGCGACTGCTCAACCCGGATCTGCCCCGGGCCGTTCTTCACGGACTGCTGCGACTGAGCCTGCGCCTGCGCCAGCCGCGCTTGTGCGTTGGAGACGGCGTTCCGCTGCGCAAGCACATTGGCTTCGGCCTCGACCACGGAGGCCTTGGCTGCAGCCAGAGCCTGCACCGCGGTGTCGTACTGCTGCTTGGAGATGACGTCCTTCTGCACCAGCGGCGTGTAGCGATCCACGTCGTCCTGAGCCTTTTGGGCATTGGCCTGAGCCTCGGCGACACGGGCCTCAGCGGCTTCCACCTGCTTCTGCGCCTGGCTGACCTGTTCGCTGGAGCCCCTGACGTCGGACGCGCTCGTGCTCACGTTGGTGCCCACGGTGGTGCTGGTGATGGGCACGTTGGTGGTGGCCTGGACGTACTGGGCCTGCGCGTTGGCGAGGTCTGCCTGGGCCTGGTCGAGCGCGACCTGGTAGTCGGTCGGATCGATCTCGACCAGCAAATCGCCGGCCTGTACGGTCTGGTTGTCATCCACGTAAACCTTGATGACGTGGCCGGTGACGCGCGAGCTCACCTGGTAGAGGTTGCCGTCGACCTGCGCATCGTCAGTGTCCTCGGTGAAGGTAGACCGCCAGTAGAAGAAGCTCGCAGCCAGAACCAGCAACAGGATCACGCCGATCACGACGAACCGGCGATTGGAACTCGCGGGTGGCGGCAAAGGCTCGCCGGCATCGGCGACGGCCTTAGGGTCGGGCTGGGCTTTTTCGTTCACGGTCGCAGTATCTGCCACGGTTACTTTCCTCCGAGATAATCTTTCAAGTTGGTCTCAGCAACGCCCAGCGCGCGCGCCAGGGAGAGCTTGGCCGCGTTGTGCTGGTAGAGAGCACTGATGTACTGATTGTTTGCCTGCTCCGTCTCGGCCTGGGCCTGGGAGACGGGAAGGTTATCCGAGACGCCGGCGTGAAAGCGCTGCTGCGCTTCGCTCAACTCCTCGTTGGCGAGATCGACGTTCGATTTCGCAGCTTGCACCAGCTTCGCCGCGGACTGGATGTCCAGGATAGAATCGCGAATATTGGCGTTCACCTGCTGAATCTGGTCGGCGAGCTTATCGCGCTCCTGTTGGTATTGCGAGTCGGCCACGTCCTCTTCGCCCTTCGTCTTGGCCATCTGCAGGATCGGCGCGGAGATGGTCCCAGTGGCCGTGTACGTTCCGTGCGAGTGGTTGACGGTCTCGCCGATGTCGCCGAAGTCACCGGAAAACTTGACCGTGGGCAGTTGATCAGTCCACGCGGCAGTCTTCTGTGCCTGCGCGGCAGCCACCTGTTCGCCCTGCGCAGCCAGGTCTTTGCGATTCTTCAGCGCCTGGGCAAAGGCGGTCTGCGGATCCAGGTTATCCAGCGCGGCGTAGGGTTCGGTGTCGGTCAGGCGGTAGGCCTGGTCGAGCGGCAGACCGACGGCGCGCGCCAGAGCGAGCTTGTCTTTGGCCAGCTGGTTGATCGCGGAGATGAGGCTCTGCTGTTCGTTCTGATAATCGACCTGTGCGCGCAGAACGTCCAGGCGCGGGCTGGTGCCTGCGTCATGCGACGCCGTGGCCTGATCGAGGGAAACCTTGCTGGTGGCGAGTTCGGCGTTGACCGCGTCGATCCGTGCAGCGTCGGCGATGCACAGCAGGTACGCGTTGCCCACGGTCAGCACCACCAGGTCGCGCGCGTCCTGAGCGGAGAGCCTGGACGCGCTGAAGTTGTGTTTGGCCGCAATGTAGTTTTCCAGCGCCGGCACGTTGATCAGGCTCTGCGTAAGATAGGCGCGAAAATCAATTACCTGGAAGGGACCGATGATGGGATTGAGCCCCGGAAACTTGAGTCCGTACGCGGCCAGGTCGACCTGCTCAACTTCGATCGAGACATCCCCTGTAACCGTGGGCAGCAGCGCCTGCAACTGTTCCAACTGCTGGCCCTTCGCGTTCTGCTGCGCGGTGGTTTGCAGAATCAGGCCGAGGTTCTGGCGCAGTCCGCGGGCGATGGCATCGTCCAGCGAGAGGTCGAGCACCGTGCCGGATGCCTTGCCCTCGACCAGCGAACCCTTGAACGAGTCGGGCGTGGGCGCGGTGGGGCTTTGGCCGGCAGGCGACGAGAGCTGCTGCAACGCTCCCTCCACCACCTGGGCCTGTCCCGGGGTGGTTGCCCCGGGGCTATCGGACCCAGCCGCCTGCGCCCGTGCGTAACCGGCGACGCAATGCACCAGGAGAACCGAGAGGCCGGCAACCATGAGGGCCGCCCGCACGGGCGGCGCTGCTTTGCTTGGAGTCATTAGTTCTATGTTACCCGCACTTGGATAGGAGCTTGCAACTAACTCATGCTTCGCTCTTTGCAATTAGGTGTTGGATGCACCCAGGCAGGGAGAAAATGCAAAAAATGCATGGACCCTTCCGAAGTCCCCGGGGGCACAGGGAATTGGCGCCGCAGAAACCCGGCCAGAACCCACGTCCGGGCGCGAAGCAGATACACTTTCGTTGCGGATGAGAGGAGGGCACCGATGTTTTTGGGGATCGACGTAGGCACGGGTGGAACGCGCGCGGTACTGGTGGACCGCAGAGGGCTGGTACTGTCGTCGGCCGCGAGCGAACACGCCCCCATTCGGTCCGAACATATCGGCTGGGCGGAGCAGGAGCCGGAGGACTGGTGGCGTGCGGCCCGCGAGGCCATTGCCGCCGCAATGGCAGCGGGCGGGTTCGACGGCGCGCAGATCGATGCCATCGGCCTGACCGGCCAGATGCACGGCTGCGTCATGCTCGACATCAATGGCCGGGTGCTGCGGCCGGCGTTGATCTGGTGCGACCAAAGGACGCAGCCGGAGTGCGACTGGCTCGAGGCGAAGATCGGCCGCGAGCGGCTGATCGAGCTGACCTGCAACCCCGCGCTCCCCAACTTCACCTTGACCAAGCTACTCTGGGTCCGCACCCACCAGCCGGAGATCTTCGCGAAGATCGCACACGTACTCTGTCCCAAAGATTATGTGCGCTTCCGCCTGACCGGCGAATACGCCATTGATATGCAGGAGGCCAGCGGCACGCTGCTGCTCGACGTCGCCCATCGCCGATGGTCGAACGAGGTCGCCGAGGCAGCCGGAATTCCCATGAGCTGGCTGCCGGGCCTATTCGAGGGGCCGGAGATCTGCGCACACGTGAGCGATATAGGCGCGACTGCGACCGGCCTCTCGGTGGGGACTCCGGTGGTGGCCGGCGCGGGCGATCAGGGAGCAGGCGCAGTCGGAATGGGAATTGTCGAAAGCGGTTCCGTCTCCGCAACCATCGGCACCAGCGGCGTGGTGTTCGCATCAACCGACAAACCCACCATGGACCGCCTGGGACGCCTGCACACCTTCTGCCACGCGGCGCCGGGGCTGTGGCACGTCATGGGCGTCACCAACGGCGCGGGTCTCTCGCTGCGGTGGTTTCGCGACACCTTCGCTCCCGGGAGCAGCTACGACGAGCTGACCGCCGCTGCCGCAAGGATCCCCGCAGGCAGCGACGGAATGCTCTGGACGCCCTACCTCTTTGGAGAACGGACCCCGCACCTCGACCCCGAGGCGCGAGCTGCATTTGTCGGCATAACGGCTTCGCATACGCGGGCCCATTGCGTCCGTGCGGTGATGGAGGGAGTTGCCTTCAGCCTGCGCGACACGTTCTCGCTGTTTTCCGAGCTGGGGATTCCGGTTGCCCGCATCCGCCTCGGCGGGGGCGGGGCGCGCAGCCCGTTGTGGCGCCAGATTCAGGCTGATGTCTATGGCCAGCCCGTCGAGTTGCTGGCCGCCGAAGAGGGCGGCGCGTTTGGTGCGGCCCTGCTGGCGGGCGTAGGCGCCGGCGAGTGGCCATCCGTGGAGTCAGCCTGCGCCGCCACGGTCCACATCGCCGATGCAATTGAACCAAAGCACGCCGATGCCATGGACAAGGCCTATGCCAGATTCCGGCGGGTTTATCCTGCATTGAGTGAGATTCGGAGGGCGTAAATGGCGGAGCGGGAAGTTGGAGTGGGAGTAATTGGTTATGGGCTGGGCGGACGCGTGTTTCACGCGCCATTTGTCAGTGCGGTGCCGGGACTGCGGCTGATATCCATCATGCAGCGCAAAGGCGACGAGGCAGCCAAGGCCTATCCCGGGGTGAAGATCGAGCGGTCGTTCGAAGACACGCTGGCCGACAAGTCCGTCGAGTTGGTGGTGGTGTCGACTCCCAACGCGACCCACTATGCGCTGGCGAAGCAGGCGCTTGAATCGGGCAAGCACGTAGTGATCGACAAGCCGTTTGCGGCCACCAGCGATGAGGCCCGCGAGTTGGGGCGCATCGCCAAGAGCAAGGGGTTGCTGGTGATTCCCTTCCATAATCGCCGCTGGGATGGCGACTTTCAAACCGTCCGTAAATTGCTCCAGGAGGGCGCCATTGGCCGCCTGGTCACCTTCGAATCGCACTTTGACCGCTTCCGCCCCATCCCGCGCGAGAACACCTGGAAAGAGGCGGAAAACCCCGCGAATGGAATGCTCTTCGACCTCGGTCCGCATTTGGTGGATCAGGTCCTGGCGCTCTTCGGCGCACCGGACACCATCACCGCCAGCGTGCGCGCGGACCGCGACGAAACCGCTATCGAGGATGCCTTCGACATCACCCTGCACTATCCCGGCAAGAATGGCAAAGGCATGCTGGCCCACTGCCGCACCAGCTACCTCGCCTGCGACAACGCGCCCCGGTTTCTGATGCATGGGACCAGGGGCAGCTTCAAGAAGCATGGCCTCGATCCGCAGGAACCGGCGCTGGTCGGCGGCGCCAAGGTCCCGGTTTTGGGGTCAAAGGAGGTCTGGCTGCAGGAGAAGGAATCCGCCTGGGGCAAGCTGACCGTGGCGCCGGTGCCCGCCGATCCTGCGATGCTGGTGGAGCACCAAGTGAAGACGGAACTCGGCGATTACCGCGGCTTTTACGCGAATGTCCGCGATGCCGTGCTGGGGAGGGCGCCACTCGCCGTCACTCCGGAAGATGGCTATCGCGTGATCAAGCTGCTGGAGATGGCGCGGGAAAGCTCTGCGCAGGGTTGCACGCTGAAGGTGGCGTTCTAGGTCACTTCGTGACGCGTATTGGGCTTCGCGTTGGTGCTCCCGAGGGTCGCAAACGAGATTCCGTGCCTAGCAACGGAAGGACCGGGCGCAAAATAGAGGCGTTTACACGCCTCTATTTTGCGCGCCGAGCAAACCGCACGACGCTCTCGATCAGGATCAGTGCCAGCCCGGCGAACAGCGCCGGACCGGACCAGCGCGCAGCCGGAGCGAGACGCGGCAGCAGCGACACCGCCAGTACCACCCAGACCAGAATGGCCATAGCGAAGCTGCCGTCGTCGACAAACAGGCTAATTAATTCGCGCGCAATGGACTTGAGCCAGGACATGGTCTAAATCTCCTCCGCGACAATCCGCGCCTGCAACCGGCATACCGGCACCAGGCCAAGCGCGAGCACCAGATACAGCGCAATGAGGCCCAGAATGGCCAGATCGGAACTGCCGGAGTGTGGCACCGGCCAAGCCAGTCCCACGCTCTCGCCCACCCAAAAGGTTCCCAGGGCGGAGAGCAGCACTCCTACGAGGAACTTCAAGGTGTTCTCCGGAATGCGCGCCAGGGGACGGTGCAGCAAGAAACCCAGGGCGCTAACCATCGCCAGCGCGGCCAGCGCGCCCAGGCTGGCAGGCAACAACAGTCTCACCCCACCCGCTCCGAATGCAATGACAATGAAAACCACCTCGGTCCCTTCCAGCATGGTGATGTTGAACGCCGCGCTGAAGGCAAAGTTGTCCCACCGTGCATCGCTGCCGGCATTCGCCTGGCGCATGGCCGCGGCACTCTTCGCAAATGCGGTTTGCTCGTCGTGCAGCGGAATGAGGCCCGCGGAGCGCAGAACGGCCTTGCGCAGCCAGCGCAGGCCGAAGAGCAGAATCAGCCCGCCAACGACAAACTGCACCAGATGGAAGGGAATCTGCCTGAGCTTGTTTACGGGAATTCGAGTGAGCGCCGGACCCAGGACCGCGACGATGGCGGCGAGCGTACCGAGCGCAGTCCCCGCTCCCGCTAACGCGCTGCGCCATCCACGGACGCTGCCGACGGCCAGCACCACGGTGAGCGCCTCGACACATTCCACCAGTGAGGCGAGGAACGACGCCACCAGCGTGGTACCGAGACGAGTCACTTCGGGATGTCCCCAGCCGACGCCCACTTTTCCCTCCGATTTGTTCCATCCGAGCTAGTTTCAAATTACGACATCCAACGCTTAGGATGCTTGTTACGGAGCAGCCACGCGCTTTGGAGGCGTCGGACCCGCCTATGCCAGGGAAACCCAGGAAGAACGCCGCCGCAAGCAGCCGCCGGGAGTTTTGCTCCGGCGCGGGCGCGCTGCTGCTGACGCCGGGCGGTCTTTGGCGCGCTTCGAGCCTGTCCGCGGAGATACAACCGGCGCCGCCCGCCACCCCTTCGCGGCCTGACGTCGCGGCCATCGATCACGACCGCATTCTCGCGGCGGCCCAGCGCTATCTCACCCAGGCGCCCACCCCGCTGACGTCGCTGCAATGTCCACGCAGCCCCGGCACGCTGCACGATTATTATTCCGAAGCCGAGCCCGATGAGAGCCCGGATGGATCGCAACCTGCGAAGGCGCCGCTGCCGCCACCCTTCTTCGGACATCGCGACGCACTGTTCGCGCTGGGGCTGGCGGTGCCGGCGCTGGCCGCGGCACACCTGCTTACCGGCGAAGAACGCTATGCCGAGCAGGCGGTGGTGCAACTGCGCGCGTGGTTCGTCGATCCCGCAACCCGGATGACGCCGCGGCTGGACTTCGGCGCCGTGCCAGTCCAGCCAGCCGCGCCGGCGGAGGATGCGCCGCACTTCACCGTCCAGAACAACCCCAGCTTCGCTGTTACCCTCCCCACCCCCGTGGGCGGACGCTTTCAGGGCATTCTGGAGACGTTGCCGCTGGTCGAGATCGCCCAGGCAATCCCCTTCCTCGCTGCCTCGGCGGCCCTCAGCGAAGCCGACCAGAGGGCGGTGCATGCCTGGTTTGCGGACTACCTCCGCTGGCTCACCGAGCCCCAGGACAGCGGCCCGCGGCTGGCGGCGCTGGCGCGTGACCGCAAGGACCACCATGGAACCTCGTGGCTGCTGCAGGCGAGCGCATATACCAGCTTGGCGGTGCCTGCGGGCGACATCTCACGCTCCGAAGACAGCCCGCTGGGCGGGTTGCGCCACCGCTTCCGGACGGTCACCCTGCGCGCGCAGATGGTCGCCAACGGCACCTTCCCGCATGAGCTCAGTTCGCAGACCCCGTACCGCGACTCGCTTTTTAATCTGGACCTGCTCGCGGGCATCTGCCAGCTGCTCTCGACGCGTTTCGACAGCCTGTGGGATTATTCGCTGGAGGACGGCCCCGGCATGCGCTCGGCCATCGCCTACCACTTCCCCTTCATCGCCGATCGCACCATGTGGCCGTTCCGTGCGGACGCCACCCACTTCGACGAGCTACCCGGCCGGCGCGCGAGTTTGCTATTGACTGCGCGCGCCTACCAGCGGCCCGAGTATGCCGCGCTGTGGAAAACTTTGCGGCCGGATCCGCCCAGCCCGGACATCCTGCGCACACTGCCGATTCATCAGCCGCTGCTGTGGGTGCGGCAGCCTCCGCGACCGGCCTGAGAGGGTTCTTCAGGTGTCTAAGCCCGTTCGTGCGACTGTTCGGCAGGGCCTGCAGCGGAGTGCAGTCCCTGCTTGCCCAATCTGGAGCCGTGACCTCGGCGGCGATATAGAAACGTGGCCCCGCAGGCACCGCACTTCCAGGGGTAGATACCGAAGAAGCTCAAAACGTGGCGCTGCCAGAAGCCGGCGCGATTGATGCGCATGGCTACATTACCCTTGCATGTGGGACATATCACGTGACTGGACCGTATCATGGCTGTCTGTCCCTGGGAGTGACGCTATCGCCGCATTCCGGCTAGAACCGGAATGAATCTCTGGAGGCGGACGGAGACCATCTTTCTGATTGCTCTGTATTTAATCACACCCCCGGCCCATTACTGGCGCCACTTTGGTAACTTTCGCAAGAATGCTCCCCGTGGCGGTCCTATGCGTCGCGGAATTTGCGGACGATCTCGAGATATTTGCGGGCATTTTCGGTGATTGTTTCGGGGTGTCCATCCGCAATCGCCTTCAGGTTCACCAGGTCTGCGCCGACGCCGAGCGCGAATGCCCCGGCTTCGAGGAACTCCGCCGCAGTGGCGAGCGAGACGCCGCCGGTCGGGATCAACTCCACCTGCGGCAGCGGCGCCTTGACCGACTTGAGATATTTCACGCCACCCAGCGAACTGGCCGGGAAGACCTTGACCACATCGGCGCCGGCCTCCCACGCGGTAACAATCTCGGTGGGGGTCAGCGCACCCGGCAGCACCGCCACTCCGTAGCGATGACACATGTCGATGGTGGAAAGCTTGAGCGCCGGGCTGACCACGAACTGAGCGCCTTCGAGGATGCACATGCGCGCCGTCTCGGGGTCGAGCACCGTGCCCGCACCGATCAGGATGTCGGGGCGCTCCTCGGCCAGCCGCCGCATGACGCGGATGGCGCCGGGCACCGTCATGGTGACTTCGAGCACCGTGACGCCGCCGGCCGCAATCGCCGACGCGAGTGCCAAGGCCTGAGTTTCACTTTCGGCGCGCAGCACCGGCACCAGGCCGATCTCGCGCAATGACTTCAATACTTCTGCTTTCTGCATTGGTTCTCCTGTTCCCTGCTGCGTGTCGCGGTCTTACCGCTGGACGCGCGCGCCTGAGCCTTTCATCACCCGTTGTACTTCGTCGAAGGTAGCCATGGTGGTGTCGCCCGGCGTAGTCATCGCCAGCGCTCCATGGGCGCATCCGCAGTTCACGGCCCAATCCGCTCCCTTCTCGTTCAAGAAGCCGTAGATCAGCCCGGAGGCAAACGAATCGCCACCACCAACGCGGTCGAATATCTCCAGGTCGGGCATGGGCCGCGCTTCGTGAAAGGCACCTTCGTAGTAGCACACCGCGCCCCAATCGTTGACCGTCGCTGTCTTGGCGTGGCGCAGAGTGGTCGCGACAGCCTTGAAGTTGGGGAAGGTCGCGACCGCTTTCTCGATCATCCTGCGGAAGTTGGCTGAGTCCAACTCGCCCAGGTCCTCGCCGACGCCCTCAATCTGAAAACCGAGCGCCGCCGTGAAGTCTTCCTCGTTGCCGATCATCACGTCCACATACGACGCAAGTTCGCGGTTGACCTCGGTGGCCCGCGCCTTGCCGCCGATCGACTTCCATAGCGAGTCGCGGTAGTTCAGGTCGTAGCTGATAATGGTCCCGTGCTTGCGCGCGGCGACCATCGCCTCCTTGCACACCTCCGGCGTGGTCTCGCTCAGCGCACAGAAAATGCCACCGGTATGCAGCCAGCGCGATCCTTCGTTGCCGAAGATCTGGTCCCAGTCGATCTCGCCCGGCTTCAACTGGCTCACCGCTGTGTGGCCGCGGTCGGAGCAGCCCAACGCGGCGCGCACTCCAAAACCGCGTTCAGTGAAGTTGAGGCCGTTGCGCACGGTGCGGCCGACGCCGTCGTACTTCACCCACTTCACATGCGACTGGTCCACGCCGCCCTGGTTCATGAGGTCTTCGACCAGCCGGCCTACGGGGTTGTCGGCGAGCGCGGTGACGACGGCGGTCTTCAGGCCAAAGCAGCGCCGCAGGCCGCGGGCGACGTTATATTCACCGCCGCCCTCCCATACCTGAAACTGCCGCGTCGTCGCCACGCGTACGTCGCCCGGATCGAGCCGAAGCATCACTTCGCCGAGGCTGACCAGGTCCCACTTACATTCTTCCTGCTTGCGCAGTACCAGAGCGTTCTTTCCAGTCGCAGCCATTCCATCTCCTGTCGGATTGCCCGGCGTCCTACTTCAGGTCCTTGATTGCCACCGGGTCCATGTCGGCGTAGTCCTGATTTTCTCCGCCCATGCCCCAGCAGAAGCCGTAGTTTTTGGTGCCCACGCCAGCGTGGATGGACCAGCCTGGCGATACCACCACCTGCTTGTCCGCCATTACGATATGGCTGGTCGCATCGGGCGGTCCCATCAGGTGCATGACGCGCTGATCCGGCTCGACGTCAAAGTAGAAGTACACCTCCGACCGCCGCATGTGCGTGTGCGCCGGCATCGTGTTCCAGTTGCTGCCCGGCTCCAGCAGCGTAAAGCCCATCACCAGTTGGCAGCTTTGGATGCCTTCGCGGTGAATTGCCTTATAGATGGTCCGCTTGTTGCAGGTCTCGGTCGATCCCAGCGCCATCCCGGTCAGATCCGCACGCTTCACCATCGCCGTCGGATGCACGGCGTGCGCCGGATAACTGAGCAGATAGAAATAGGCCGGCTTGTCCGCGGCCTTGCTGGCGAAGGTCACCACCTTGCTCCCGCGTCCCACATACAGGCAATCCAGCTTGTCCAGCTCGTAGCTGGTGCCATCCACTGTGACCGTACCCAGGCCGCCCACATTGAACACGCCAAGCTCGCGGCGCTCCAGAAAATACTCCGCGCGCAGTTCCGGCTGGGTCTCGAGGGTCAGGCTGCCGGTGGTCGGAACCGCCGACCCGATCACCGTGCGGTCGAGGTCGACATAGGCAAACTCGATCTTGCCCGGATTGAACATGCCTTCCAACAGAAACGTCTCGCGCAGCTCGGCACTTGTCATCCGCCCGTAGCGCACCGGGTCGGCCATCTGAACTAATTTCATGGGTCTCCTTCTTGTCTCGATCAACCGTTACGCCGTCGAGACGCCGCCCACCATTGTAGCGGACAGGTTTTGCACCGGAGCGGTTGCACAGAATCGAAACTCCTCCCATGGGGCGGGGCGCAGTCTGCGCGCGGCGGTTTGCCCCATCCGGCGGCCTCAGCGTAAAGTTATCCTCATCATGTCCAACATCCTCGAATCCTTCCGTCTCGACAACAAGGTCGCGCTCGTCACCGGTTCCGCCGGAGGGATGGGTGCAGCCATCGCCATCGCTCTCGCCCAGGCTGGCGCCGCCATTGCGACCCACGACATTCGCCCTCCCGCCGAAACCGTTGCCACCATCGAAGCCGCCGGAGGCAAGGCAGCCGCCTTCAGCGCCGACCTGTCCGACACCGCGGCCCCCGACGCACTGTTCGCCGAAGTCCTCGCCAAATTCGGCCGCGTCGACATCCTGGTCAACAATGCCGGCATCATCCTGCGTGAAGACGCCGTCAATGTTCCGCTGGCCGACTGGCTTAAAGGTCATCCAGATCAACGAAACCGCCGTGTTCCAGCTCTCGCAGCTTGCAGGCCGCGACATGATGAAGCGCAACGCCCCCGGCAAGATCATCAGCATTGCCTCGCTGCTCAGCTTCCAAGGCGGCATTCGGGTGCCGTCCTACGCCGCGGCCAAGGGTGCCGTCGCGCAGATCACTAAGGCGCTCGCCAACGAGTGGGCCGTCAAGGGCATCCAGGTCAACGCCATCGCCCCGGGCTACATCGCGACCAACAACACCGCCCAGCTCCGTGCCGATCCGGAACGCAGCAAGGCCATCCTCGACCGCATTCCGGCCGGGCGCTGGGGTGAAGCCACGGACGTCGCCGGCACCGCCGTATTCCTCGCCTCGTCTGCCGCGGATTACATCACTGGCCATGTACTGGTGGTCGATGGCGGATGGATGGCGCGCTAGCCACCCATCGGCCCTCGCCAGCCGCAACAGGGAACGCCCTCAAAGGCGTTCGCCGGGGCCGGTGATCTGGCTTCCCTCGACATACGCATCGCTCTTCTCGGCCCCGCAGACTACCGTCTGTGGGGCCCAGTGAGGCCTTCCCTTCCGCAACTTGAATCGTTTGACCGATTGGCCGGGCATCGGCATCTAACGGGCAAGAGGAGATCTCACATGCCCCAAAGCCCCCACGAACGAATCGCTGAGCTCCACAATCTTGCCGCACACGCCCACTCCGCCGCCGCAGCCTCGCACGGTCAGGGCAGCCTGACCGCCCATGAGCTTTCCCGTCTGGCGCACGAACATTCAATCCGCGCCTTCGAGGAATCCCGAAAGGCCGCGGAAGAGCATGGCGAATCGCCCGCGGAACAAGCCTCAAAACACAGTTGACCGCCGTCACATCCCGCAAACCCGCTCGGGTATAGCCTCTGGCTTAGCAGCGGAGGTGCACCTTATGGCGCACGGACTGAATTCCTCCAAACTACCGGCTCGACCGGCCCACCAGGCGATCGAAAAAGCCTCAGAAAACTCAATTGACTCGTTCCAGAGCCAACGCCGCCGGCTCGACAACCTGGCGATGCGGGTGGCCCGCAGGGCGCAGAATCGCCTGATCGAAAACGAGCAGAGAAACCCAGGAAACACGCTCTTTTCGAAGTAGCAGCGTATTGGGGTTGTCCAACTTACGCCCGGTTGGCCACATTTGCTGAGCGATACACTCCCACCTTGGCCGCGCGATGCAGCGCGGTTTCGGTGATGGGCCGCCGAGGATCAGATCGCGCTGCCAAACTTGCCGGCGCGTTCCTTCTCTTGCGTGGCCATGGCGATTCCCTCTTGCGTGCCGACGTGCGGCTGGGTCTTCAAACGCCGGGTATAGAAAACCCAGTACGCAACGACCAACAAGGCAACCAGGACGAGAACAACGTAGACAATTTGCGTGAGTTCCATGGGCGCCTCTCTTCTGCGCGGGTCATTCTAGTCGACTGCGCGCACAGATGACAGCAACGATTTTTCCGCCGCTGCAAGCCTATTCGTTCCAACCGCCGCGGCCGTTCCCTGTGGGCGCCGATTCGCCCGCCGGCAAACTCGCCGCTCCAAGGCATGTCAGACGGGCGGCATGCGCTCCAGCATGCTGCGCAACGCACGCCCCCGGTGGCTCAACGACAGGCGCGTGGCCGGATCCAGTTCCGCCATCGTCCGGTCCAACTCGGGAATAAGGAACAGCGGATCATAGCCGAACCCGTGAGACCCGCGCGGCGAAATTGTAATACGTCCCTCAACCGTGCCGTCTGCAATTGCAAGCACTGCTCCATCGCGTGCAAGCGCCAATACGCAGTGGTAGCGGGCCGTGTGCGGCTCGAACGGAACCCGCGCCATCATCGAGACCAGCAGCGCATTGTTGCGATCGTCAATGGTTGCGCCGGACTGCAGATCGTAGCCATGGTCGTCTGCATAGCGAGCGCTGCGGACTCCCGGCTTGCCGTCCAGCGCGTCTACCTCCAGCCCCGAGTCGTCCGCCAGGACGAGCCGCCCTGGAGCTAGCCGCGAATAGTAAAGCGCCTTGGCGATTGCATTTGCCGAGAAAGTGGGCTGGTCTTCAGGCGGCGCTGGGAAAGTCGGCAAGTCCTGGGAGCGGCTCGATGTGGATGGCCGCGCCGCCCAGCAGATGACCCGCGGCAGCGTGCATAAAGTCACGGAGTTTGCCCGGATTGGTGGTAGCAACGAAGACGCGCATAGGTCAACGGGGCAGCGAGTTAGCGGCGCGGGAACCTGGGCGCCCACCATCCCCTGTAAGAGACCTCAATGATAGCCTGCTGGCCTGCGGACTCACGAACCAGTTGGCCTGCTTTCTCCTGTGACTGCAATCACTCGACAGGCACTTACCCGGATGGTAGGCTTCCCGTGGCAATTCCCCAGCGTTCTGCGTGTTTTCTGATCCCTGGGGTCGATTTGTGCGACTACTAAATCTGTGTTCCAGGAGGGACATGTGAGTGCTGTTCAGGGTTGGGTTTGCTTTTTTCTGGCTGTGAGTGTGCTGTCGCTTATTGTGGCATTGTTGTTCAAGCAAGAAAGAATGGGAGCGGATAACGGGATACCGGCGATGCTGCAGATCGCCGCCGCGATCCAGAAAGGCATTGCGGCCCTCCGCAAGCGCCAATTCAAAGCCGTGGCTGTCCTGCTCGGCCTGATGTCTCCTACGCTCGCCTTTGCACAAACGGAGCACGGGGGTGGCGGCGAAGCCAACCTGACCCTGCCAGACCTTTCGACCGTGAATTTCTTCGGCATTAACGGACATGCCCTTTTGATGATCGGATTGCTCTTCTGCGCCGGCGGCCTGCTGTTCGGCCTGGCCATCTATGTCCAGCTGAAGAACTCGCCGGTCCATCGCACCATGCTCGAAATCTCCGAGCTGATCTATGAGACCTGCAAGACCTACCTGATAACGCAGGGTAAGTTCATCCTCCTGTTGTGGGCGTTTATCGCGGTAATTATCTCGCTGTACTTCGGCTATCTGGCTCCGGTTCAGGGCCATCCAATTGCGGTGACGTTGCCGATTATCCTGGCGTTTTCGCTGATTGGCATCGCCGGCAGTTATGGGGTGGCGTGGTTCGGAATTCGCGTCAACACCTTCGCTAACTCTCGCACCGCCTTCGCGGGATTGCGCGGCAAACCCTATCCCATCATGGCCATTCCGCTGAAGGCGGGCATGAGCATCGGCATGTTGCTGATCTCAGTCGAACTGCTGATCATGCTCTCCATCCTGTTGTTCGTCCCGCGCGATTACGCCGGCCCCTGCTTCATCGGCTTCGCCATCGGCGAATCACTCGGTGCCGCGGCGCTGCGCATCGCCGGCGGAATCTTCACCAAGATCGCCGACATTGGCGCCGACCTGATGAAGATCGTCTTCAAGATCAAGGAAGACGATGCCCGCAATCCCGGCGTCATCGCCGACTGCACGGGTGACAACGCGGGCGACTCGGTCGGCCCCAGCGCCGACGGCTTTGAAACTTACGGCGTCACCGGCGTGGCACTGATTACCTTCATCCTGCTGGCCGTCAAGGATCCCACCACCCAGGCGCAACTGCTGGTATGGATCTTCGTCATGCGTGTAGCCATGCTGATCTCCAGCTCGGGCGCGTATTTCCTCAACGGCGCCATCGCGCATGCGAAGTATGCGGATTCTGACGAAATGGACTTTGAGGCGCCCTTGACCTCGCTGGTATGGATCACGTCCATTGTGTCCATCATCCTGACCTACGTCGTCTCGTACCTGATGATTCAGCCACTTGGTGACGGAACCCTCTGGTGGAAGCTGGCTTCCATCATCTCCTGCGGAACCCTGGCGGGCGCGCTCATCCCCGAATTGGTCAAGGTTTTCACTTCAACCAAATCAACCCACGTGAAAGAAGTCGTCAAGTCAGCCCAGGAAGGTGGAGCTTCTCTGGGCATCCTGTCGGGATTCGTAGCCGGCAATTTCTCGGCCTACTGGCTGGGGTTGAGCATGGTTGCCCTGATGGGACTGGGGTACTACTTCAGCCTCGGGATACCGGAGTACACACAACTTAATCCGACGGGAATGATGCTGGCCCCTGCTGTCTTCGCGTTTGGCCTGGTCGCCTTCGGCTTCCTAGGCATGGGGCCGGTCACGATTGCCGTGGATTCCTACGGGCCCGTAACCGACAACGCTCAATCCGTCTATGAACTTTCTTTGATCGAAGATGTACCCGGCATCGAAGCCGAGTTGAAGAAAGACTTCGGCATCGACGCGAAGTTCGAGCGTTGCAAGCATCTGCTCGAAGCCAATGACGGAGCCGGCAACACCTTCAAGGCCACAGCAAAGCCAGTCCTCATCGGCACTGCCGTAGTCGGTGCAACCACCATGACCTTCTCCATCATCATGGCCCTCACCCACGGCCTGACGGAGAATAAAGATAAACTCTCCCTGCTGCATGCGCCCTTCATGCTCGGATTGATCTGCGGCGGGGCAGTCATCTTCTGGTTCGCCGGAGCCTCCACACAGGCAGTCTCTACCGGCGCTTACCGCGCGGTCGAGTTCATCAAGAAGAACATCAACCTGGAAAGCGCTGCGAAAGCATCGGTCGCCGATAGTAAGAAGGTCGTGGAGATCTGCACTAAGTACGCGCAGAAAGGAATGTTCAATATTTTCCTCGCCGTCTTCTTCTCAACCCTTGCATTCGCATTCATGGAGCCGTTCTTGTTTATCGGCTACCTGTTCTCGATTGCGATCTTCGGTCTGTACGAGGCCATTTTCATGGCCAATGCAGGCGGAGCATGGGACAACGCCAAGAAGATCGTCGAGGTTGACATGAAGCAAAAAGGGACGCCGCTGCACGATGCGACGGTGATCGGAGACACCGTCGGTGATCCGTTCAAAGACACTTCGTCAGTGGCCATGAACCCGATTATCAAGTTCACGACCCTGTTCGGATTGCTTGCCGTTGAGCTTGCAGTGACGCTCCACGCGAGCAATGCGATGCTCACCCACGTGCTGGCCGTCGCCTTCTTCCTGGTGTCGGTATTCTTTGTGCATCGATCGTTCTATGGAATGAGGATTGACACCAAAGAAAACGCCTGATTCCCGGGTAAACCCTGGAAAACGTCGCCCGGAAACGAGCGGCGTTTTCTATGCTCAATTCTGTGGCAGCCACGCATCACGCCGATCTGCCCCTGGCGACGCCGGCGCTGTTACTCGAATCCATCCACCTTGGTCATCCCTGGTCTGGCGGGGATGACCGGGACAACGCCTCCAGTGAGCCGGGTACCTTTCCGGACCTCTCTGGAGGCGAATCACTTAGTGACCCGTGGTCAGCCGATTCCGGTTCAAGCTAGTGGCAGTTGTGTTTCGCGGCGGACTGCGGCTCCGAGTGGCAGCAATCCTGTTTGATTTGCGCGACCACTTCAACCTTCGGATGACAGCAATCGTGCGCCATTGCTGGCGTCGGATCGTCATGGCAGCAGCTGTCGGTCGGCGCTGCAGCCGCGGTTTCCTCATGGCAGCAGCTGCGCGGCTCAGCATTTGGATCGAGTGCCGCTCCGCCCATCTCTCGCAGCATCGCCGGCCCGCCGGTGCGCAGGAACCGCACCAGCAGCGCTGCGCTCACGGCAATAAAAGCCACATTCAACACGCTGGTATAGTTCCAGCGAATCGATTCCTGCATTACCGAAACTCCGCGTCGCGCCGGAATCAGATGCAGGGCTCCGAACAACGCCTCCACCAACAGAGCCGCGCCCGCCATGGCCACATAAAATACGCCGGTCAGAATCGCAGCAACCTTTAGGCCGTAGTATTTGCGGTAGATATTCAGAATCGGCAGGATAATCAAGTCGGCGAACAGAAACGCAATCACGCCGCCGAAGCTGATGCCTCCGTTCCACAGCACCGCGGCCAGCGGCACGTTTCCCACCGAGCAAACAAACGACAGCACCGCCACCAGGGGCCCGATCAGTGGCCCCCATACCCGCGCCAGTACCGGATGCCCGCTCAGGAAAAAAGCCTGCCAAAAACTCGTCGGTACAAACGCTGCCAGCACGCCCGAAATCACCAACCCCAGCGCAATATCGGGGGCCAGCGAGTACCAATCCATCCAGTAGTAGTGGCTGGTCGCCGTCAATCCGCGCCGCGAGGTTATCTTCTGCCAGAACGTGCCTTCGTGCAGGCTCATATCCATCGCGGCATGGCCCTCCATCCGTCCGGTCAGGCCTCGCTCCGCCTGACGTCGCGCCGCTTCAATGACCTGCGGCCGCAGCGTTGCTCGCAGCAGTACCACCAGCAGCGCAATCATGATCGGGCCGCCGACAAACTCGGCCGCCATGAACTGCCAGCCCAGCACTACCGCCAGCAGCACGCTCAATTCCACGACGAGGTTCGTCGAAGCGAACTGAAACGCGATTGCCGCAATGAAGTCCGCTCCCTTGCGGAATAAGGTCCTCGCCAGCGCCGTCGCCGCGTACGAGCACGATGACGAAGCCGCTCCCATCGCCGACGCCTTCACAATCGTCTTCGCCGACGAGTCCGGCAACAGCCGGCTCATCTGCGCCTTGGACACTACCGCCTCCACCACCGACGACAGCAGGAAACCCAGGCACAGCGCCCACAGAATCTCCCACGCCATCAGCCCGGTCATCTCCGCAGCTTCGATAAGACGGTACACCATATCATCAGTATAAAGTGCGCAGCGCAGTAAAAAGGGCGTTGCGCCTCGCGCAGACAGGGAGACCGCCATGGCCGGGATGAAGTCGCACACCGAATACATCACGATGAACACAAAAAAACGCTACGAAATGGTGCACCTGACTCCGCAGGTTGAGGCTATCGTCAAGCGCAGTGGCGTAGAGGACGGCCTGTGCTTCGTTTCTCCGATGCACATCACCGCGGCCATCTACGTGAACGACAACGAAGAAGGCCTGATCGAGGACATCGGTGCGTGGCTCGAAAAGCTTGCCCCCGCCTGGCCCGGGTACAAACACCATCGCACCGGAGAGGACAATGGCGATGCGCATCTGAAGGCGCTGCTGCTGCACCACGAGACTACGCTGCCGGTCACCCACGGCCGGCTCGACCTCGGCACCTGGCAGCGCATCTTCTATGCCGAGTTCGACGGCCAGCGGGCCAAGCGCATCATCGTCAAAGTGCTGGGGCTCACCATTTAAGTCCTGCAGTCAAGTCTGGCTGGACATATGAGCCTTAGCCCACTTCTTTCAGCCAACGCGTTAGCATTAAGGTCGAGGACGCAAATGGCTACCATCCCCACCACCGAGCAGGACACTTCCACCGAAACCCCCAATCAGCGCGAAGCGGTCTTCGACATTTTCCGTCGCTGGGGCTATTTGCAGGCCACGCTTGACCCGCTCGGCCAGTACCTCGCGCCCGAGCCCTTCCCTACCCCCGCACCCGAGGACGAGTTCGCGGCCGCTGCGCGCGCGATCTACTGCGGCAGCATTGGCGTCGAGTTCATGCACATCACCAACAATGCGCAACGCCGATGGCTGCAGGAGCGGATGGAGCAGACACCGCCCGCGCCCGACCGCGCGCACATCCTCAGTGGACTTATCCGTGCCGACCTGTTCGAGCAGGTCATTCAGTCCCGCTATCTCGGCACCAAGCGCTTCTCTCTCGAAGGCCTTACGGTCCTCATCCCGTTCCTCGACCGGGTGCTCGCGTCCAGCGCGACGCTCGGCGTCAACACTGCCGTGATTGGCATGAGCCACCGGGGACGCCTGAATGTTATGACCAACACCATCGGCCGCTCGCCCGCCGAGATTTTCGCACGCTTTGAAGATGTGAATCCACGCAGCGTCCTCGGCGGCGGCGACGTCAAGTACCATATGGGCGCGACCGGCGAATTCCGCGCTCCTGACGGCCGTACTATCTCGCTGCACCTCGTCTCAAATCCCAGTCACCTCGAGGCGGTCGACCCCGTCGCCCTTGGCCGATCGCGTGCGAAGCAGACCCGCATCTGTGAAGCTGCGCGCAATTCGGATTGCCCCGATCAGACGGGCCGCAACCAGGTTCTGCCCATCTGCATGCATGGCGACGCGGCTTTTGCCGGCCAGGGCATCCTCGCCGAGTGCCTGGTCCTGGGCGCGCTCCCAGGCTTTGAGGTTGGCGGCACCATCCAGGTCATCGTCAACAATCTGCTCGGCTTCACCGCTGTGCCCGAGGAGTCGAACGCTTCCCGCTTCGCCACCGACATTGCCAAGCGCCTGCCGATTCCCATCTTCCACGTCAACGCCGAGGACCCCGAGGCCGTGGTCCGCGTCGCTACGATCGCTGCCGAATTCCGTCACCGCTTCCACTCCGATGTTGTGGTGGACCTGATCGGCTATCGCCGCCACGGCCACAGCGAGGTGGACGACCCCACCGTCACGCAACCCCGCCGCTACGCCGCTATCAAGGACCACCCGCAGCTCTATAAGCTCTACGCGCAGCGCACCGACTCCGACCCCGGCCCGGAAGTCGAACGCGTTCAAGCCGAGTTCCTCGAGGGCCAGAAGCAAGCTGCCCGTGCCCGTCAGAAGGCCAAGCTCGCGACTCTGCCTGATTACTGGAACCGCTATCGCGGCGGCCCGCAGCTTCCCGAGGACGAAACCTTCAACACTGGCATTCCCATCGAGCGCATCGCCGAGCTCGCCCGGCTCAGCACCATCGTTCCACCCGGCTTCCACTTCCATCCCAAGGTGAAGAAGCTATTCGACCAGCGCCTGGAGATGGCTGCTGGCGCACGCGCGTTCGACTACGGCATGGCCGAGTTAACCGCCTTCGCATCCCTCGTCACCGCGGGCACGCCTGTGCGCCTCAGCGGCCAGGACTCCCAGCGCGGCACCTTCAATCAACGCCATTCCATCGTCATCGACATCGAAACTGAAGCGAAGTATGTTCCTCTCGCCCATGTGAGCCCGGAGCAGGGCCGCTTCGAGGTTTACAACTCCATGCTCTCCGAGGCCGCCGTTCTCGGCTTCGAATACGGCTACTCGCGCGATTATCCCGAGGCCCTGGTCCTGTGGGAGGCCCAGTTCGGCGACTTCGCCAATGGTGCACAGATCATTGTCGATCAATTCGTCGCGGCCGGGGAGGCCAAGTGGAACCTCCTCTCCGGCCTAGTCATGTTGCTGCCGCACGGATACGAAGGCCAGGGTCCCGAGCACTCCAGCGCGCGCATCGAGCGCTACCTGCATCTCGCCGCCGGCGACAACATCCAGATCTGCCAGCCTTCCACCGCCGCGCAGTACTTCCATCTGCTGCGCCGCCAGGCTCTGCGCACGTGGCGTAAGCCGCTCATCGTATTCACGCCCAAGAGCATGCTCCGACATGCCGACGCGTCTTCGCGACTCGCCGACTTCGCCGCTCCGCGCTTTCTCAACGTCATCCCCGACTCGTCGGTTAGTGCGCCGCGCCGTCTGCTGGTCTGCACCGGCAAGATCGGCCATAATCTCCGCGTCGAACGCGAGAAGCGCAAGGACTCGTCCGTTGCCATCATCTTTCTTGAGCAAATGTATCCCTGGCCGGAAGAAGAGATGCAGGCCGCGCTCGACCAGCATCCGGAGGCCGCGGAGATCGTCTGGGTGCAGGAGGAGCCTGCCAATATGGGGGCGCTCTTCCACGTCCTGCCCCACCTGCGCCGCATGGGCGGCGACCGCGCCGTGCTCAGCGTCAAGCGCAGCGCCAGCGCCAGCCCCGCCACCGGCTCCGCCAAGGCCCACGAACTCGAAGAGAAAACCCTCGTTGACCTGGCCTTCGGCGCTTAGAGCGGGCTCTCATCCGGCGTGAATCATGATTCGCCTCGTTGCATTCTCCGGCACGCTTCAAAACAAGCGCGCGACGCAACTCCTCCGATCGAAGAGTCACGTCGCGCGAACCGTGCTTTGATACCCCAGCTCTTTGAACTTAGAACACGTACTTCAGTGAGAACTGCGCAATGCGCGGTCCGTTGTAGGTTGAGGTGATGGTTCCGAAGGTGGTGCTACTGCTGATGGGGTTAGAGACTGCTGGATTGGCGAGTTCGGTATGGTTGAGCAGGTCGAAGTACTCTGCGCGGAACTCCATATTTGTTTCGCGGTAGATGGGGAACGTCCGAACCACGGCTGCGTCCCAGTTGGTGTATCCGGGGCCGCGCAACGATCCCTTGACGATGTTGCCGAATCCAGTCCCGGGTCCGGTCTGCGCGGGAATCGAGAACGCGGATGGATTCAGCCAGTTGACGCACGATTTCCCAGCCACGCAGCGGCCGCCGCCCGGTTGGTCAAGGTAGGCCGACTGGGTGAAGTCGCGCTGCCCTCGGTCCTGGCTTAGGCCGGTCTTCGAGTTATCCGAGCCAACATATACGGTCAAGGAATCGCCCGAGTGGTGCTGGATCAGACCGGAGGTGCGCCAGCCGTTGACCACTGCCTTCAGCACGCTGAATCCCTCATGCAGCTTGGGAAGTTCGTACACATACGAAAACGACATGGCCTGCGGATGGTCAATATCCGATATTCCGCGGTCGAGCGCCTTGATGTCGGACACGTAAGCGGCCGCCGGGATTCCGGTCGCATTGCTGGGGTAGAGGGGATAGACATAGGATTCGCCGGCATTCAGATCCTCTGTATTCGAGACCCGGGTAGCCTGCGGCATATCGTCCAGGGTCTTTGACCAGGTGTAGTTGGCCAGCAGCGACAGACCATGCGACATGCTCTTTTCCAGGGTGACCTGGAGCGAGTTGAAGCCTGCCGAACCAATCATGGCTGCGTCAACAATATCGGCATAGCTTCCGGCGCATCCCGTGGCACTCGAGCACGGCCCGATCGTTGGCGCCGTGTTGTAGACGCGCCTGAAATTCGCGTTGCCTCCCAGGCCGTTGTTCACCTCCGGGTTCAGCTCCAGGTTGACAAACTGATGGCGCGAAACCGAGCCGACGTAAGCAACGCGCACGGCCCAAGTGTTAACCAGTTGATGCTCGATCGTCAGGTTGAAATCGCCTGTGACTGGTACCTGGAAGTTGCCGGAGGGATCGTACTCCGTAATTGTGATCCCATTCGGAAAGACCTGTGACTTCGGGAATGGCAGCGTATAGGGGAACGGATTGGCGATCTTTCCGGCCGAGCAAAAGGCCGTTGTGGTGCAATAGGGATCGCTGAATGGACCGCCCGGGTTTCCACCGGCGGTAAGGCTGTACATTCCCGGATTGGTCAGCGTGACCGACTCGTTGTTGGGAACCCAGCTGGCCTGGCTCAGGTTGAAGAAGCCAGGCAGCCGGTCCTGGAAGAAGAGGCCGGTGCCGCCGCGCACCACGGTCTTGCTATCGCCAAACACGTCAAAGGCAAAGCCAAGGCGAGGCATCAACTGGGCGTACTTGCTGTTGACGCTGTTGTTCGGAACTCCGGGATCGCCGGTCAGCAGCATGCCTGCAGGCAGGTTGGTGAACTGGGCCGTATGCTGGTTCGCGGCGAATGCTCCGGCACTGAACTCCTGCATATTGCCGACTCGATTTGCCCAGGGAGCGAAATCCTCCCAGCGCAGGCCGTAGTTGACCGTCAAGCGAGGAGTCATCTTCCAGCTATCCTGCGCGTAAACGCCGGGGAAGTGGTTGCGGTCGTTGACCAGTTCGAAGTTGCCCTGGGTAAAGCTGGTCATGAAGCCGACCTGGAAGTTCGCCGCCGCGTTTGGGTATTGGTAGGTCGTGCTGCCGATCGTGTTGGTGGCCGTGTTGAAGCCGAAGCCGCCATAGGACTGGTAGACATTGGTGACGTCGAACTTGCTCAGCTCGATGTGGCCGCCGAAGGCAAAGTTGTGGTTGCCTTTCACCAAGTGCAGGTCGTCGTTGAAGGTGTAGTTGTTGCGATACCACGATGCAAACGCCGAAGACGATGCCCCAAAGTACCCGGTGATCGTCGCCGCCAGATACGGGCCGGTTGACGGCTGCCAGATATTCTTCACACCATAGGCGGTAATGTCGGAGCTTCCCGGAGGGCCGCCGCGCAGGGCCACTTCACGCTGATAGTTCAGAATCAGATTGTTTACCAGATTGTTAGTAAACGTGTGCTGCTCCGAAAGCAGAGCGTTCTGGTAACGCGTGTTGAAGTACGACCGGTAGCTGGCCAGCATTGCGGGATTGAAATCGGCCGCCTGTTCGAAGTAGTCCGAATAATAGTGGCCAAACAGGTGGTCCTTGTCGGTCAGGGCATGGTCCACACGGCCAAGATATTCGTCATAGAATTGCGTTGTGGGCTGGAAGTAGTTGACCGGGCCGCCGATCTTCCCCGGCGCTTCTGTTCCAGTGTAGGTGGGGAAGACCTTCTCATAGTCGACGGAGGCCGGGTCGAAGTCAGTATTTGGAATCCGGTTGTACGCATACGGCACATTCGTAAACGGATTGGTGATCTGCTGAGTCGGAACCGCTACGCCTCCCGAAGTCACGCAGAGTCCGCTTCCGTTGAAGGAATTGCCAGACGCCGTGTTGCACAGGTTGCCATAGTCGGCGTAGTTGATGCCGCTGACCAGCCCCTCTTCGGCTGCCGTCGGAACCGTGGTTGTCGTAGCGTTTGAATTCAGGTGATACAACGTGTGCTGATACCCAAAGAAAAACTGGGTGCGTGCTCCGGTGGAGAAGTGTGGGATGATCACCGGCCCGCCGATCGTGCCTCCAAATTGGTGACGGTGAAGGCTATCGGCTACGGTTGCGAAGTAAGGCTTTGCGTCAAAATATCCATTGCGCAGAAACTCGAACGCATCTCCATGGAACTGGCGTCCCCCGGACTTGGTCACGATGTTCACGACCGCGCCCGCGCTCTGGCCGAACTCCGCATTGTAGTTACTGGTCTGGACGCTGAACTCCTGCAGCGCGTCGGGGAATGGGAACGGCCCGTTGACGTTGGTCATCTCGTCCACATTGTTGCCGCCATCCAGAAGATAGTTCGACTGATTGGGAAGGGTTCCGTTCGCGCTGGTCACGACCGCCGACGGGAAGGTCTTTCCATTGCCCTGGTTGACTCCATTGCCTTCGTTGGTTGCATCCACTACGCCGGCAACCAGCGTCTCAAGCGACGCTGCGTTTCTGCCGTTCAGCGGCAGGTCCACTACGCGTTCCTGGTCGATGACCTGCGACAAAGTGCCCGTCGTCGTATCCACTTGCGGAACTGCGCTGGTCACCTCGACCGTCTGAGTGGCCGCGCCGACGGCTAGCTTCGCATTCACCGTCACCGTCTGGTCAGCTTGGAGCACGATGTCGGCCTGATCGTATTTCTCGAATCCCGGCGCCGCAATGGATACCGAATATGCGGTCGGAGCCAGCGTCGGAAACACAAACGAGCCCGTCTGCGCGGACTTCACCACCGTCTGCCGCCCGTTACTGGTCTGCGTTGCCGTGACCGTCGCTCCGGCCACCGCCGCTCCTGTCGAATCTGTCACCGTCCCGACAATCGAACCATATCCTTGTGCCATGAGGCGCCCGGAATTGAGCACCACGAGTAGGGCCACCACCAAGCAGGCACACAGACCCATGCGCCCGCGCGGAAACATTTTCGATAGGGAATTCATAGTGGCGAAAACTTATGCTTTGCTTACGTTGAGTGTCAAGTGAAAATTAACGATGTTCGCACGAGTTGGGCAGTTATCGGATGCACCCGCCTGCCGCATGGTTCCCGTGGTATGACCACTTTCCCCGTTGCGCTTCCATTCCCCGGACCGTACTGTCGTGAAATCCAATCCCAGTCAGCCGGCAAGCGCGTACGTTCCCAGCCTGCGTATGCGCGTCCTGCGAAAGAAAAAGTAGATGATCACGCTGACCGCGGCGGCATACGCGCACCACACCGAAGTGAAAGCGTACCGTTTGACCAGCGAAACCACTACCAACCCCACCAGATTTGCCCACGCCAGTTCCACCAGGGGGCGGTATCCCGAGAAGAAGAGCGATCCACAGGTCGCAATCACATACAGGACAGCGACCAGTGTGGTGTTGGTGATGACGTTGACGTATTCAATGCTGTGCGATTGTTCCGAGATCGCAAGTGGATACGCAATCAACCCCCACATCAGATACAGCGACAGCAGCCCGCCCAGAATCAAGAATCCCAGCATCTGCCTGCGCTGCCGTTTCGTCGGTTCAATCAGGAACACTGCGAGCGGCAGCAGAAACGGCAGAATGCCCTGGGCATACAAGACATATGCCGCGCCGGCATTGTGCGCCACCTGCGGCGAGAGGGTCCCGTTCAGTCCCAGCCACACGAATCCCTCGACGAATTCGTGCAGTGCGAACAGGCACGGCACCGCGGCCAGAAGCAACTCTCGCCGCTGCTTCACTTCATGCAGCGTAGCGACGCCAATCGCCCCCAGAACCACACTTCCCGTAAAATCAGCGGTCGCCGAAAAACACATCGAACCCTCCCCTCGCGCAAACGGCAATCATACGCGAGCCGGCAGCGGCCTCGGGTTCGATAGCGCACCGACACCATCTCCCACTGCACCTACTGTGCGTTCTTTACCTGCTCCGTCACCCAGTCGGTCCAGATCGCTTCGCCGATCGGGCATGCGACCGGCGTCTCATCCAGCACTGCCGCGACAAAGTTTGCCACCGCCGGGTAATGCACATTGGCGTTCGCCGGCAGGTGCTCCTCGCGCACTTTGCCGTCGCTGCCCACAACTCGCAGCGCCGGTCCATTCAGCGGGTCCAGGCTGATCTCGCCCTCCACCCCGATAATCCGGAACTGGTCGCGCTGGATCCGCGAGTTCCAGCGCACGTCCACCACCGCGTGAACCCCGCCGGCATACTCCACCAGCGCCGTCGCCGAGTCCTCCACGGCCAGTGGATGCAGCGCATTCGAGGTCAGACCAGTCGCGCGCAACGGCCTGCCGAAGAGGTAGTTGCACGCGTCGATACGGTGCGACCCGACATCGAACAGAGGTCCCCCGCCCGCCAACGCAGGGTCCTTGAGCCAGCCTCGATCCGGGCTCTCCAGCCAGCCGTGGTAGTTCGCTTCCACGAGCACCGGCTGGCCGATCGCGCCCTCCGCAATCAATTCCTTCGCGCGCATCAGTTTGGGATAAAGCCGCCGATAATAGGCAATACCCAACAGCCGTCCTGACTCGCGCGCCACCGCGGCCATCGTCTCCGCTTGCGCATAGTTCATCGCAACCGGCTTCTCGCAGAGCACATGCTTGCCGGCACGCAGGCTCGCAATCGTCTGCTCCGCATGCATCGCCACTGGCGAAGCAACGTAGACCGCGTCAATGTCCGGATCGCGCAGCGCGTCACCGAGTGCCGTAAACGCGAGTGCGCCTGGATACGCCTCCGCCTTGAGCGGATCGCGTGTCAGCAAGGCATGCAGGCGGCTCCGCGGCTCCGCCAGAATCGCTGGGAGCACCCGCTTGCGGGTAATGTCTCCAATGCCAATAACCAGCCAGTTGAGCATTTCAGAAGTAAATCACAAACGGGCCGGGATCTGCGCAACATCCACCGCCCGCGACGCACAGCCGCGAATCGCGTGCGTCCCACATTTGGCGATGCCGGCGAAATCAGCCGATTCCGCGGACAAACTCGACCCGGCGGTTCTTCGCCTTGCCCTCGGGCGTGTCGTTCCCGGCTATCGCTTGGTGTCGCCGAAGCCGTTTTACGAGATTTTTGTCCTTATGTCTGCGGGATGAAAGATTGGACAGCGTAACAGATGCCCGCGCCGTGGCGGCCACAAGTAATAAGCCCCGGTCGCGGATAGTCGCAGCGACCGGGGTGGAATGAGTCAATCGTCTCAGTTCCCGAAGGAAGTCGCCCTTTGACGGGGCTCGACTCTTTACAGTTGGCCCTAGGCCGCGAAGCGGCGACGAAGCATCCCCGCCGCGCCCAGCAGGCCGGTGCCCAGCATGATCAGGCTGCTTGGTTCCGGCGTGACGCCCGGCGCACTGCCAGTGTCGATGTTCGATTGGAGATCGGAAGGCTGCGTGTAGTTGGAGTTGTAGACCAATAGGAAGTCATAGGCCCCGGTGTTCCCGTTGAACGTAAATGGCGACTGGCCATCCACCGTCTGCGTCCCGGAACCTGCGGGCGAGATCAGGCTGTAGTCAGCCGCGTCGTTGGGGTTATCCCCAGCCCCCAGGCTGCAGTTATCGAGTCCACCGATGAGGCAAACGTAGATCAATGCTCCATCATCGTGGTTGAGAGTAATGCTCTCTCCATTGGTCAGGTAGTCGGCTCCGGTCAAGACAACCAGCGTTCCGTCGTCATCCTGGGACCCGGTGGAAGTGGTCCCCGGGGCGCCGTTTGCGCCGCTAAGCGCGGTATAGCTGGAACCCGTCAGAGTTCCACCATAGTTCAGAAAGTCACTCAAGCTGTTGCCGCCAGTTACGCCGGAACTCGAAGCTGCTGTGCTGTCCGAGCCACTTGCGAAATTGATCGCGGACGCGGTGAATGTCGCGCAAGCCGTCGCGGAGACATTGGCAACGCCACCGGCCGCAGTGGACTCCGCATTGAATAGCTGCGCGATGGTAGGAGTTTGAATGGCGTAATTGGAACCGTTTCCCCCGCTGTCACTTGCAATATCGCAGAATGCGAGACCAGAGACAGGACTGGCGTGTGCGGAGGTTGTGGCAGCGCCGACGAAGGCGCAAAGGGAAGCAGCTACGCAGAGCAGGCGGACTTGAACTTTCATCATGAGAGGGCCCTCGGGGAGTTTCTTTTGATTGAATACCTGCTCCTGATAATGCAATCCCGAGACCAATCCATACTCAAGTTTGATATTTAGTAAGCTACCTATAATGAATCGCTTATCAAGATTTCCAACTTAACCAATTGTGCAACAGTCTTCACGCTTATATGCATAAAATTGCACACTATGGTCAAAGGTTTACTGGTAACAACACCAACGCCCGGATACCTGGTGACCTTCGGGTCATGCTTCAGGCGGAGTCGGGTTGGCGATTTCGCGCGCGTAAATCTGATACGTTGTGCGCGGCGGCTGGTCGTCCTGGTGCAGCTCCCACGCCCGCTTGCGGATGCGATCGTCGGCCGCTGTCATGCGTTCGCGCGAGCGGAGGAAATCCAGCCACGACTCCATGATGAAGGTCTCGTTCAGGAGCTCGGGATTCTCGGCATCACGGTAAATTCCCCAGCGCAATGCGCCGCCGCGCAGCCGCACCCCGCGCAACTGATGGATGGCGTGCGTGAACTCCGCATAGTTTTCTACCGGGATGCGATAGCGGATCGAAATCCGCACCGGCCCTGCCTGCGCCGGATCGCTTTCCTCGGGATCGCCTTCAGGAAACGGCGTTAATTCCGGTGCTGCCCGCTTGAACTTGTGCGGAGTGGTATCCGGGGCTCCGCCCTGCAGAATGCGGAATTGCCGCACCAGCGGAAATGTTCCCGCAAACCCTCCGGCCGCGCACAGCAGCGAAACTGGCGTGCCCCACCGTTCCGCGATACTTCCCCACAACACCGAGCCCATCGCCAATCCGCCCTGGAAGGTCATCAGGTAGGTGCCCAGCGCTCTCGCCTGCACCCACGCCGGCACTGATATCTGCACCGAGGTGTTCAGCGACGCCATCGTGCTGGTCCAGCAAAAGCCGGCGCCGATCAGCGTGCCGATAATGATCGACGGCCGGTGAATCCGCGCCAGCACCACCAGCGTGAAGCCGCTGTAGAACGTCGCTGCGGCAATAATCCGGTCCGTGGAGAAGCGACGCCTCACCCGCGGCAGCGTGAAGGCAGCCACCACCGCGCCCAGCCCCAGCGAGCCGTTCAGAATGCCATACCCAAGGGCGCCCTGGTGCAAATCGTTGCGCGCAACCACCGCCAGCAGCGACCAGATCGCCGAAAAGAAAAACGTGAATGTAAATGCACGCAACAGCGAGGCCTGCAGATTCGGCGCGTAGCGCACGTAGCGCAGCCCGGAGCGGATCGACGCCGCCATCCGCTCCGACGGCAGCGCCGACTTGAATAGGGGAATGCGCTTCCAGTTCACCAACACCCAGATGACTGCCGCAAATGACAGCGAGTTCAGCAGAAACACGTAGGCCGTGCCCGTGTCCGCGCGCTTGAACGCCGCCACCATCAGCCCGCCCAGCGCCGGCCCCAACGCGCGTGCCAGATTGTTCGATCCGGCATTCAGCGAGACGCTGTCTGGAATCAACGGGCGCGGAACCAACTCCGGAATGATCGCCTGCCACGCGGGGTTGTTCATCGCCGAACCGATATTCAGCAAGAAAGTGAAGGCCAGCAGCGACCACGGTGAAATGTGTCCAAGGAACGTCAGCACTGCCAGCACCGCTACCGATCCCAGCATCCAGCTCTGCCAGAAGATCAGCAGGCGTCGGCGGTCGAACAGATCGGCCGTGGCTCCCGCCAGCAGCCCCAGCCCCAGCACTGGCAAACTCGCCGCCGTCTGCATCAGCGCGATCAGCAGCGGCGAGACGGTCAGTTGCGTCATCAGCCAGGTGCCAGCCGTGTCCTGCATCCACGTGCCGATATTCGACACCGTCGACGCGATCCACCGGTCGCGAAAGATGGGAATGCGCAGCGGCGCAAATCCTCCCGGCCGTTGCTGCGGGGCCGTGTCGTGGGTCGCGTATGGCGTCTCGAGGGGCACTGTCTCTAGTCTACCGATGCAGCTCTCGGACTCCGTTTTGCAACACGTTCACCCGGCCACGCCCACCACGCCCAGCATCCTGCCCGCGAACCCGCTTTCGCCGCGATGCGAGAAATACTTCAACCCGCCGCCCTTCACCCGCGCACACGCCGTGCACTCGCCGACCACCGTAATTCGCTTCTCCTTCAGCCCCGCATCCAGCAACTGCCGGCGGTTCGCCTCCCACAGATCCAGATGGATCTGGGGCCCAATGTTCGAGTGGCCGGGGGCTCGCGCCGTCAGGAACAGCAGCGGATACTTGTCCCGCACCGGGTCCGAGTCGTACACCTCGCTGAACAACTGCGGCGCATACGCAAATTGCGACTCAAACTCGTGCCGCACCTCCTCGCCGACGGAGTAGCAGCACGCACCGATGCTCGGCCCAACCGCCGCCACCAGGTCCTCCGGCCGCGACCCGTACCGCAGTCGCATGGTCCCAATTCCCCGCTCCACGATACGTTTCAGAGTGCCCCGCCAGCCAGCGTGGAAGGCCGCGACCGCCCGCCGGCGCACATCCGCCACCAGTACCGGCACACAATCCGCCACCTGCACTCCAAGCATCACCCCGGGCACATCGGTCATCATCCCGTCCCCGCGCAGCACTGCTCGCCCATCCGCCGACTCCATGCGGCCCTCAAGCGCGCCGTCCCTGGCTTCGATCGTTCGAATCAGACCCGAATGGATCTGCCGCAACGTCAGTAATTTAGCCGTACCGCCGAGCGCGGTTCGAAGCAGGCGCCGCCGGTTCTCAGCCACATTCGCGGCCTGGTCTTCCTTAGTAAACCCCAGATTCAACGAGCCTTGCCCATAAATCGAAGACACCCCGCCCGCCCGCGTGCTAAACCCGTGTCGCAACCAGGCAAATTTGTCCCAACCAACCGCCCGCACTACAGTGACCCTTCGCACGGATTGTGCGTTTACCGCCCCGGGCTTCGATCGCTCCCGCCGTTCGCCAGCCTCCCAGGTTCCGGCCAGCGTCTTCCGCCGTCCGTGTCCCAGCCCGACTTGGGCCAGGAGTTCGTCCACCCTCCCAATTGCCTCTTCGCTCTCTACCCAGCTCATAAATTCCTCATTTTATTCATTTTATCAGCATAACGAAACGGAAGCTGTTTGCCTGGCCGTGCGACTTTTCGGCCTCGATATGCATCTATCCGGTTGCGGATAGAAACGATCCACCCGTCGCCGCCCTGCCACAAACCCGGCCATCGCTCTTTTTCTCGCCGTGAAATTTGCATCCAAGCCGACTGCTCTGTAAGATACGCGATTGCGTCTATGAGATCGAATTTGCCTACCGTAGCCCCTCAGCTCCTCCGCTCCCGCCTCACCAAGGTGTGCGTCGCCATCATTGGCTCCACGCCCGCCGAGATGATCGAAAAGGCGACCTCCGTGGTCAAGGAGACGCCTTTTCTTGAGTTTCGCCTTGACTACCTGGACAAGCCCTTGCTCGCCTTGCCCAAGTTCAAGCAATTCTTCGAAGACAACACTGCCGCAACCGCCATCGCCACTTGTCGTCGCGCAGCCAACGGCGGCAAGTTCGTTGGTTCAGTTGCCGCCGAGGTCGAAATCCTCTCCAAGGCAGCCGCCCACGGTTTCCACCTCGCCGACATCGAACTCCAGTCCGCGGAGTCCATCAAGAAGGCCGGCCTGCAGAAGCTCCGCGAGACCGGTATCGCGGTCATCGTCAGCTATCACGACTTTGCCGCCACCAAGGACCTGGACGGCATTTACGCGCGCATCGAGCCGTTCGTACCCGACTTCGTCAAGATCGTCTCTACCGCCAAGGCCCTGGTCGACAACGTCACCCTCATCCGATTCCTTGAACGGATGAACGACCATACCAACATCATCGGCATCTGCATGGGCGACGCCGGGATCATTTCGCGCGTCCTCGGCGTCCGCGCCGGCAGTGCCTTCACGTTCGCCGCCGCCACGCCGGGCGAAGAAACCGGCCCTGGCCAGATCGCTGCCCGGACCCTGATCGAGACCTACCGCATCGACCAGGTCGACGCCGCCACCAAGGTCTACGGCGTTGCCGGCAACCCCATCCGCTCCTCGCTCTCGCCGGTCATGATGAACACGGCCTTCCGCCGCGAGACTGTCAACGCCGTCTACCTCGCCCTGCAGACCAACAAGCTCTCCGACCTGATCAAGCTCGTCCACGAGATTCCTATCCAGGGCGTCTCCATCACCATGCCGCTGAAGGAGGAGATCCTCCCTCATCTCGAACAGACGGACCCACTCTCCGCCAAGATCGGCGCGGTCAATACCATCCGGCTGCTCGACGGCAAGCTCTACGGCTTCAACACCGATGTCGCCGGCATCATCCTTCCGCTGGAGAAGCGCATGGCCCTCCGAGGCGCCAAAGTTCTTGTCCTCGGAGCTGGCGGAGCCGCCCGCGCGGCCGTCTTCGGATTGCGCGACCGCGGCGCCGAGGTCTTCATCCTCAACCGCACCGCCGAGACCGCGCAGAAGCTCGCCCGTCAATCGGGCTCCAAGACGATCCGCAAGGAAGCCCTGGCCAAGACCTCCTTCGACGCCATCATCAACGCCACTCCAGTCGGCATGGCCGGCAACAAGGCTCCGCAGATCCTCGAAGCCAAGGACCTCAACACGCGTCTGGTCTTCGATCTTGTCTACAATCCGCTGGAAACACCGCTGCTTCGCCTCGCCCGTCAGCAGTCAATCAACATCATCACCGGGGTTGAGATGTTTGTGCAGCAGGGCGCGCGCCAGTTCGAGATCTTCACCGGCAAACCCGCTCCCGAAGAAGAAATGTTCCGCGTCGTCCTGCACGCGCTCCGTCAGCAGACAGCCGAAGCCGCCGCCGAAGCCGCGCCCGCACCCAAGGCTGCAAAAGCCGTCTCCGCGCCCGCTGTAGCCAAGCCGGCCATAAAGCCCGCCACGGCGAAACACCACGCTAAACCCCAGGTAGCGAAAAAGATCGTTAAGCCCACTGCAGCCAAGCGCAAGTAAGCCCCCTTACGAGGAGCACCGCAGGCGCGATCAGGACCAGCTAGGTTCCCTATCCGTCGCAGTCGTGTCGTGATGTGTGCAGTTCTAAGCGGGAACTCGCTTTAGTAACTTATTCGCGCTCCGGAACCATGGCCGTTCCCGCCGCCGCAGATAGCCCGGCATGGTCGGCTTCTTGTCCAGAACCTTCTGTGCCCACTCGCGCGCTTCGGTATTCTTCCCCTCCGACGCCAGCAAGTCCGCAAAATTCAAATAGGTCTCCGACGCCACCGACCGGGCCGTTACCTGCCGGAACAGCGCCTCGGCACGCTCCTTCTGTCCCAACTGCGCGTAAGCATGCGCCAGCAATCCCGCCGCGCGGTCAAAGTCGTAGCGCTCCTCTTTGCCGACGACCTTCTCCAGGTCTGGCAGCGCCCCCGCCGCGTCGCCCATCTGCAACGCGCAGGCTCCCCGCCGGTAGAAAGCGTCCAGCGTATCGGAACGCGCCGCGATGGCCCGGTCGAACGCAGCCCGCGCCTGCGCGATCCGGCCATCTTCCATGTAGAGGTCGCCCAGCTCTTCGTAATTCCCCGCGGACGGATTGTCCCGCACCGCCAACTCGAGTTGCCGGATCCGTTTGCGCCTCGGAAACACCTTCATCGACCCGCGCAGCAAGCCGATATCCGGAACAGCCTCGGCGAACAGATACACCGCCGCCCCAATCGGCCCCAGCAGCAGAATGATCCAAAGCCAATAGGTATCCGGCCGCCGCCGGATGAAGTGGACGATCGCCAGTCCCTGGAGCAGGAGGCCCCACGGATAAAACAAGAAGGTCAGAAATCCCATGCGCTGAACATCCTAGGGCAAGATTACACGCCCTGCGCCCTGGGCGAAATGGCAAATCTCTGCTTCCTGCTCTCCACCTGCCGCGCCCTCCCGAGTCAGCCGCCAGCGGTCTCGCGCTTCTTTTTTCCATCCCCCACCAAAACGTAGTACAGCAGAGATTCCAGCGGCATCTTGGCCATTGTCTCGATTTCCATCGTATTCTGTTCCTCACCCGGCGGCGCGCCGGGCGCAATTGGTTCTGCTTTCGGTGCTATCACCCCATGCGACCTTTCTTCGCTCTCCCTAGCGGGAGCTTTGTTCCGGAGCGGGCGGGCGATCCGCGTCGAAGCCGCACCCCCAGCGCCCGCGCATTCCTGCACGAAACCGCTCGCGCTCCTCCGGGCTCATCTGGGCCCAGCGCTCTTCCATGCCTTGCTTCCAGCCGCGCTTGCGGCATCCGCCGTGGCGATGAAATCCGCCAAACAGAAGCTTGCCCAGCACCAGCATTCCCAGCGCTTGCGCCCACGAAATCGTCCGCAGGCCAAACACCGCTGGCATCAGCCAGTTCCACAGGTGCATGGTCACAAAACTGACCACCGTAATCGCCACCGCGACGATCGCCAACACCTTCAAAACATGCAAAAATCGATTCCTCTTCATCACGTTTCCCTCAGTTCGATGCAAAATCCTCTTTCAACTCCTGCAGCCGCTCGCGCAGATGCAGCACCGCATATCGCTTACGCGAGAGCAGCGTATTCACGCTTACTCCCGACTCCTCCGCAATCTCCTTGAAACTCCGCCCCGCCAATTCATGCGCCACAAACACCGTTCGCTGTTCCTCCGGAAGTTCATCGAGAGCTTCGTCGAGCGCTTGCATCAACACGACTCGCGCAAACACCGCATCCGGCCCCGCATCCGGCGAAGGCAGCAAATCCTCGAGCGCTCGCGCGTCTTCCTCACCCTCAGCCGGCTCGTTCAGCGAAACCGCCTTCTTCCGCCGAAACAGATCCGTTATCCGGTTTCTCGCCACCCGATACAGCCACGCCGTCACCTGCTCTGCCGGCTGCATCATCCGGTAAGCCGAGATCAACTCGTAAAACACGTCCTGCAGCACATCCTCCGCATCGCCCAGATCGAGCACGCGCTTGCGGATAAAGCTGCGCAGGCGAGGCTCATCACGCTCGACCGCTTCTGCAATCAGCCGGTCCTGCTCGTCCATCGTCAATTCCCGGCCAGCCATCCATGCCCTCTCTACCTGTGTTAACGGATCAAGTCTCCGGATATTGTAGGCACCCACCACAATCTTTTACGCAATCCGCAGAGCTACCGTTCCCGCTCACTCACTGAGCGTCCCCTGGCCCTCTCGTCTTCTCGATCGGCTCTGCGATTCGCGCTCCTGACTTTCGCTGACACGCAATGTATTCTGTCCCCGGAGGAAAAGACTTCATGAACCGCCTCGCCGTTGCCGCCCTGATGTTCATCACCATTCTCGCCGCCCAGGCTCCGAAGAAGGTCGCGCCGGCAATGCCTTATACCCAGCTCTACGTCTTCGGCGACAGCTATTCCGACTCCGGTTCCGGCTATGTCGACACCAATGGCCCCACCGCCGTCGCCTATCTCGCCGATCACCTCAACATTCCGTTCACCTGGTACGGCGACCCTAAATACTCCAAGATCCAGGGCCTCAACTTCGCAATCAGCGGAGCCCAGACCGGGGCCGGCGCGGGCCGCCGCTACCCCACCGGCCAGATGCTTGGCATCGGCATGCGCAACCAGGTCGACGAGTTCGTCGCCTTCTCCAAATCCGGCGATGTCCCCAAATTCGATCCCGCGACCACCATGTTCTTCTTCGCGGGCGGCCTTAACGACCGCGGAAAACCCGAGGGCTACACCCGCAGCAACATCGAAGATGAGATCGACACCCTCTACCTGCTCGGCGCGCGGCGCTTCATGGTCGCGTTGCTGCCCACCAAAATCCCCCAGTTCGCCACCGCCGGTATCCAGTTCAATCCAGAGCTCGCCCGCATCCCCGCCGAAGAACTAGTCAAACACCCCGACATTCGCATCGCCAACTCCGACTGGGGCCTCTTCATGGACGAGGTCATCACCAATCCGGCCAAATACGGCATCACCGACGTCACCCACCCCTGCGCCGGCCGCGACATTCACCACGAGGACACCGCCCCCTGCACCTCGCCCGAAACCCACTTTTTCTATCATGAAGGCCACCCCTCCAACGCCGTTCACCGCGCGGTCGGCGAAATGCTCTACCACGAGGCGCTCACCAAAGCCCCGTAGCCCGGCCCGGCTCACCTCACGGCCGCGCTCCCAGCGTGTTGTTCTTCACTCCTACCACCAGCGGAGTCACCACCGGGGTGGCAGCCCCGATGAACTCCACCAGCACGCTGTTGCCTGCGTTCGTAACCCAGATATTGCCTGAGCTATCGATCGCGATTCCGTTTGGTTCATTCACGCCCGCGCCCGTGAAACCGATCGGCGACATCACCGACCCGCTATTCGAGAATTCGGTGAGGCTGTTGCCCTGCGAGTTTGCCACCCACACATTGCCCGAACCGTCGATCGCCAGGCTTTCCGGCTGGTTGAGGCCCCCTCCCTGAAAGCCAATCGATGGCGAGAGCGCCGATCCCGAATTCGAGAACTTCGACAGCGCCGGCCCGCCCGCATCCGCCACCCACGCATTGCCCGCGCCATCAATTGCAATCGAGTCGGGAACGTCCAATCCGCCGCCCGTATAGCCCGCAAACGGAGAGATCGGCACCCCGGTGCTCGACAGCTCAGTCAAACTGTTGCCCGACTGGTTGGAAATCCACACGTTGCCCGTGCCATCAATCGCAATCCCGAATGGACCGTCGAAATACCCCGCGCCATAGTTGCCTAGCGAAGCCCCTGCATTGCTCAGTTGGCTCACGCACCCCGCATTGGCCACACCTTCGGCGTTAGTCACGCCGGCATAGCCGAACTCATTCGAGAACCACACCTGGTTTGATGCGTCGATCGCCACGCCATGCGAGTACGTAGTCGCGCAGATCGGATAGCCAGCACTCGGCGAAAGCGGCGCATACCCCGAGAACTCCGACTCGCCTGTCCCGTTCAGGTTTGCCACCCACGCGTTCCCCGACAAGTCGATGGCAATTGCGGCCGGTTCGTGCAGCCCGCCTCCCGAATACCCGGTAGAGGAGGAGAGCGCCAGGCCCAACGGAGTGAACTCCGACAAGTGGGACGATCCCAGGTTCGCGACCCACACATTGCCCGCTGTATCGATTGCAACGCCCTGCGGCCCCGCCAGCCCGCCGCCAAACAAACTGATCGACAGCGTGTAGTCGCCCGGCGGCGCAATCAGCGTTGGCACGAACGGGAGCGAACTCGGCACCAGCGCAAACAATCCGTTCACATTCGCTCCCGGGTTGTGGGCAATATTGATGGCCGCCGTCGCCGTATCCGTCGGCGTCACCACCGGGGGCCCGCTGGCCGCTGAGTCCGCAAACAGGGTCGTGCACGCGACCGAAGTCGGCCCGCTGCTGCCAACACACGCGGCCAGGATGTTCGCTAACGTGTTGATCTCGCCTTGCGGAACGATGCCGTTCTCCGCGGGGGTATAGGCGTATGCGACTCCCGTGGCGAGCGAAGCGATGTTCCCCGCATTGGCAAACGCGTTCGCAATCCCTATCTGCGCCGCCGCCGCCGTCCCCGAACTCGACACATGCGTCGCGTCCGTCGCAAATCCCGCCATCGCGTATGCCGCCGCGACCGTCGAAATCTCGTTCACCCATACGTACGGCAGCGCGCTCAGGTTTCCGCCGCTCGGACAGTTGCCGACCGCTGCCAGCAATCCCGCTGCCGGGTTCGTCCCTCCGCTCGTGGTCCCGCCCAGCGCATAGACATAGACCTGTGTTCCCGGCGCACAACCCGCGCTCCCCGCCCACACAAAACCCCCATCCGCCGCCGTTAGCACATACGCACCAATCGCATCCACGTGTCCGGTTGCTGCCGCATTCAGCAGGGACACCGATGACTGTCCATAGCCCGTAGTATTCGCCGCAAACAAGTAAACGTGTGCGCCCGCGATCGGGTGCCGCGCGTCGTATACCGCTCCGCTTGTACTTCCCGGCGCGGGAATCGAAACCAGCGCGACGCTGGCCGAGGAGTTGGTCAGGCC
>CAWBFL010000071.1:0-26952 GCA_963787905.1 uncultured Acidobacteriaceae bacterium
GATGTATTGCTGTTCGCCGGATTCAAGCGCGACAGCAAAGATGGTGTTTATTTTGCCATCTCGCTCGACGGCTACCACTGGAAGCTCGCCAACGATGGCAAGCCGGTGGTCGCACCCACCAACCCCGCCGAACTGATGCGTGATCCGTTCATCCAGCGCGCGCCCGATGGGAGCTTCCGCATGGTCTGGACCTGGGCGTGGTATGACCCGCAGATGATTGGCTACTCCGAATCGAAGGACTTGCTGACCTGGGCACCGCATCGCCAGATTGCCGTGATGGCTGGTCAGCCTGGAGCGCGCAACGTCTGGGCGCCCGCCCTTTACTATGAACCTGCGCAGCAGCGCTGGCTCATCTTCTGGTCCTCCACGATTCCCGGCCGCTTTCCCGGCGACGACTCGGGCGACAACGGACTGAACCACCGCATCTACTCGACGACCACCACCGACTTCAAGACCTTTGCTCCAGCCAAGGTCTTGTTCGATCCCGGTTACAGTGTTATCGACGCGACAGAGCTCCCTCCAACCGCGCCCGGCAAACCGTTCACGCTGATCTTCAAAGACGAGCGCAAGACGCCGCTGGAGAAACATCTGCTGACCGCGACCGGCCCCACCGCCGAAGGCCCCTGGTCCAACATCAGCGCGCCCATCTCCGAGCCGTGGAGCGAAGGCGCCGCCATCATCCCCGTCTCCGCAATCGCGGACTTACCCGCCGGCTACCTTGCCTATTACGACCATTACTCGCAGGGCCAGCACTACGGCGCGATCTTCTCGACCGACCTTGTCCACTGGTCCGACGCGCTTACGAAGATCGACTTCCCCGCGGGCATGCGCCACGGTTCTTTCGTGCAGATGACCCAAGCCGAATACGATCGGCTCGCCGCACTGGCTCCTGCCCCCGCACCGCAATCCAATCCAAAGGCCGGTCCCCAATGATCCACGAAGTTCTCCCCGTTGGCGCGTTGCAATGCAACTGCTCCATCCTTGGCGATGAAGTGTCTGGCGAGGCCATTGTGGTCGATCCCGGCGCCGACATCCCGCGCATCGTTGCCATCCTCGAGCGCCACCACCTCACGGTCAAGCAGATCCTCATCACCCACGCGCACATCGACCACATCGCTGGCGCGGCCCGGCTGAAAGCGCTTACCGGCGCGCCCATCCTTTACAACCCCCGCGACCTGCCCCTGGTCAAAATGATGGACGTGCAGGCCGGCTGGCTGGGCATGGACACTCCAGAGGTCCACCCGCCCGACGACACCCTCGAGGATGGCCGGCTCATCGCCATTGCCGGTATCCGCGGTAACATCCTGCACACCCCTGGCCACACCCAGGGCAGCGTCTGCCTGCATCTGCCCGAACAGAATCTCCTGCTGGCCGGAGACACCCTCTTTGCAAGATCGGTTGGCCGCACCGATCTGCCCGGCGGCGACGGGCCCATGCTGATCCACTCCATTCGGGAGAAGCTTCTGCCGCTGCCCGACACCACCGTCGTAATTCCTGGTCACGGCCCGAGGACCACTATCGGTGAAGAGCGAGAGGGCAACCCGTTTCTTACATAAACAACATCAAGTGCCTAATTAACAATTATTTAGATAAATTAACAAATGCGATAGATGATATTTTCCGTGGCTTTGTTTATTACTTGAGTTCATCCGAGACTTGAGGTTTTCCACCTGTGGATAACTCGGATGTGGCAAGCCGAATGCCCTGCTCGAACTCTTCCGGCGGGCCGACCAGACTTACGATCACCCGGTTTCGCTCCGCCATTCCGTAGAACCCTCCCGGATGCACCACCACTCCGCGCTCGCGCACCAACCTCTCGGCACAATCCACCTCGCCCACGCATTCCGGTAGCCCCAGCACCCCGCTCCAGCCCGCGTCGACCTCCAGAACCTGAAGGCGCCCCGGCGTATCCTCCGCAACTCGCCGCAGGATTGCCAGGTTCCCTCGCGCTCGCTTCAGAATCTGTGCCTGTATTCCACCCGCGCCTGCCAGCCAACCCGGCAACGCCAACTGCACCGGCGCGTTCATCGACAGAAACGTATCGGCGACAATCTCCAGCCGCCCCAGCGCCTCGGTCCGCATCGGCTCCGGCCCCAGGGTCGCGATCCACGCTGCCTTCATCTGGGGCAATCCAGCGATCTTGCTCAGCCCGCTCAACACAAAGGTGAGGGCGGGATGGTCCCCGCAGGCAAAGCTCCGTGCCCCCTCAGACTCGCGCAGCGAATAATCCAGAAAGACCTCATCCACGATCAGCGCCAGCCCATGCCGCGCGCACAGCATCTCCAGCGCCTCGCGCTCGCGCGTCCCGGTCCAGTGACCGGTCGGGTTGTTGGGATGCACCACAAGGACAGCGCGCGTCCGTGGCGTAACGGCCCGCTCCAGTTCGGCGAAGTCGATCCACCAGCCATGGTCGTAAAACAGGGGATACGGTCGCAGCCGCACATCGTCCAGGTCCGCAAGGAAATCGAACAGCGGATAGCTGGGCTGCGCTACCAGCACCTCGTCGCCTGGATCGCACAACAGACGGAACAGAAAACTGTAGCTTTCGCTGGTGGAGGTAGTCAGGATCAGATCCCCGGCCGGCACCGCTGCGCCGTGGCCAGCGTAGTAGCCGGAAACGGCCTCCCGTGCGCTCCCCATGCCACGCGGGTCGGGGTCATAGACCAGCGCTTGCGGGTTTGTCAGCGGCCGCAACAGTTCCTCCGCATCGTAGGAAAACCCGCAGCGCGTCGGATTCGACACGGTCAGGTCGTAGATCCGCCTGCCCGACGCCCGCGCCTCGCGCACTGCCGCCGCATAGCTGCTCTCACCTGCATCCCAGGAAGTGCGCGAAGAAAATCTGTTCACCCCTCCATGGTAGGGCATCGCTCCCGGGCCTTGAGCGTGCTTCCCTTCCTCGGGATATTCAACTCCCTTGCTATAGCCCTGCCCGCGTTTACACGCCAGCGTCGCGCATCCCGGCAAAAGCTAGAGCCTATAAGCCTTCCGCACCAGGTTGACCGTCAGGTCGTTTATTACCTCAAACGCCTCCGCCTCATCCAGCCGATGCTCCGCGACCAGCCGAGCCAGGAATGCGCAGTCCACGCGCCGGGCCACATCATGCCGCGCCGGAATCGACAAAAACGCCCGCGTATCGTCGTTGAACCCGACGGTGTTGTAGAAGCCCGCAGTCTCCGTCGCGGTCTCGCGGAAGCGCATCATCCCTTCCGGCGAATCGAGGAACCACCACGGAGGTCCAAGCTTGACGGACGGGAAATGGCCGGCCAGCGGGGCCAACTCGCGCGTGAATACCGTCTCGTCCAGCGTAAACAGGATCAACGTGAAGTTGGGCTCGTTGCCGTACTTCGAGAGCAGGGGCCGCAGCGCGCGCACGTACTCGGTCGGCGCAGGAATGTCGGCGCCCTTGTCGCGGCCAAACTTGTCGTAGACCACCTTGTTGTAATTGCGCACCGCCCCCGGGTGGAGTTGCATGGTCAGCCCGTCCTCCACGCTCATGCCGGCCAGCTCGGTCAGCATCTGGGCCTGGAAGAGCTCCACATCGCCCGGCTCCATCTTGCCGCTGAAGATGCGGCTATAGAGCCGCTCTGCCTCGGCCAGCGGCAGGTCGGCTGTCAATGCAGTCAGGTGCCCATGGTCAGTCGCGGTTGCGCCATTCTTTTTGAAATAGGCCCGCCGCGAACGCAGCGCCGCCAGGTAGCCCTTCCAGGTAGATACGTCTTCGCCCGAAACCTCGCCCAGCTTCTTCAGGTTCTCCTGAAAGCCCGTGTACTCCGCGTCGACCACTGCATCCGGCCGGAAGGTCGGCAGAACCCTGCCCTTCCATCCCGAAGCCCGTATCGCCTGGTGGTACTCGAGCGAGTCGACGGCAGCGTCGGTCGTGGAGAGCACTTCGATGTTGAAGCGGTCGAACAGCGCCCGCGGAAGGAACTCGGGCGTCTGCAGCTTCTTCGCGATGATCTCGTAATACTCGTCTGCGTTGGCCGGGGCCAGGCGATCGGTCAGGCCGAAAAGCTGGCCAAACGCGTAGTCCAGCCACAGCCGCGTCGGCGTTCCGCGAAACAGGTAGTAATTCCTGGCAAAGATGCGCCATACCTCGCGCGGGTCGGCGCTCTCCTTCCCATCCACCTGCGGGATGCCCAGCGACTCCAGGGAAACGCCCTGAGAGTAGAGCATGCGGAAGATGTAGTGGTCGGGCTGAATGAACAGTGCGGCCGGGTTGGGAAACGGCTTGTTCTCGGCAAACCAGCGCGGATCGGTGTGGCCATGAGGCGAAATGATGGGCAGGTCGCGAACAGTTTCGTACAGCTTCACGGCTACGGCGCGGGCGGTTGTCTCGGCGGGAAAAAGCCGGTTTGCATGCAGCATGGGGTCCCCTACTCCTCTTCGTCGACGCCGCTCCCGCGTGGGGCTATTTCCGGCGCTCGAGTTCCCGTTGAACGCGACGGAGTGCGGTGGTTGCGCCGACTACCGAGTGTACCGGCTGGGTTAATGCAGGTCAAACTCCATGGAGAAAGCCGGCCGAATCAATACCGTCGACTCGAGTCGGACCCATGTCTCGCCTGATCGAGCAGGCCATAGCGAACAAAGGTGTACGCCATGGTATAGGCGAGCCATGCGGCAAACGCCAGGTCATAGGTGAGCCGGTGACCCAGGTCCGCAAATACAGCCGATGCAACCAGGACAATCACCAGCGAAATTGCAATGCGCCATGGTCGGCCCCGGCGCTTCCTATGCCGGCTCCATGGCAGGGTGAGCGCGATCAGGGTCGCGGTAAATGCAAGGGCCGCACCGATACTGACGGCCAGATTGAAGATTCCCCGGCCATCCATGCCCGGATCGATTTTGGGGTACCTGGAGACGAGTTGTGGCAGCAGGGCCATGCAGGAGTAGAACCCCGCCGCTCCACCCAGCGGAAGAGCGAACGCCGCATAGACAATCCTTACCGGTAAACTCGCCGCACTCATGCCGTTAGCATAGTACGGACCACCCGGAAGACAACACGGTGGTGCCAAGTTCAGCACCCCTGTGGCTTAATCACAATTTTCATCGAATCCGCCTGCGGGTGCGACGCCAGGTCGATCGCTTTCACTGCCTGCTCCAGCGGAAAGCGGTGCGAGATCAGCTGTGTCAGGTCGAAGCTCCCGTCGCGATAGCCCTCGAAAACCAGCCGCGCCACCTCGTCGTTGATATTCACCGACGCCGAGTACGATCCCATCAGCGTCTTCTCGTCCATGCACACCGCTGCCGGATCGAACGGCGCCTCGCCGTGCTGGGTTGACGCAAACAGCATCACCCGTCCACCCGGCCGCACCGCATCCATGGCCGTCCGGATCAGCGCGTCAGCGCCCACCGCAACCAGGGCCACATCCGCGCCTCGGCCTTCGGTCGCCGCCTTCGCCGCGGCCACCACATCACCGCGCGCGTCCAGCGGATGATCCAGCCCGAACTTCGCCGCTATCGCGTGGCGCTCCGCGTACAGATCGCTGGTCAGCACCGCCGCGCCCGTTCGCCGCACCAGCCCCGCCAGCAGAATCCCAATCGGCCCCTGGCCAATCACCAGAACCGTCTCATCCGGCTCCAGTTTCAGCAGCCGTACCGCCTTGAAGCAGGTATTCACCGGCTCGATAAATGCCGCCTGCTCGAACGGAATATCGTCGGGAATCTTAATCAGTTCCGCCGTCTTTCCCTCGCTGCCGACAATCCAATCGCTCACGCGGATGTACTCGGCAAACCCTCCACCCGCGGGCGCAAACCCAGCGGTGCAACCGACTTTCTTGTACGTCTCGCACTGCGCAAAGGTCCGTTTGCGGCAGTAGTAGCACTCCCCGCACGGGATATGGTGGTACGCCATCACGCGATCGCCGATTTCAAACCCCGTTACTTCATCGCCCACCATCGCGATGGTTCCCGCCATCTCATGCCCGAAGATGCGCGGGGCGGAGTGCGATCCGGTGTGGATCTTCTTCAAATCCGTCCCGCAGATTCCGCACGTATCAATCCGCACCAGCACCTCGCCGTGCCCAATCGATCCATCCCGGTCGAGCGGCACCGGGACCGTCTCCACCCGCACGTCGTTGATCCCTCGATACACTGCGGCACGCATCGTATGCGGGATCGTCGGCAGCGCGACTATCGGCTTCGCGCCAATCTTCGCCGCGCTGATCTTCCCGGCGCTGATCGCCTCCGTGCTGATCCGCGCTGTGCTGATGCTATCGCAGCCGATTCTCTCTGTGCGAATTGGCGATGTGCTGATCGGCGCAGCTTGGATTCGCCGCGTTCCGCCGGATGCAGCGTTCCCCATTTCAGACTTGTTCGACATTGTTCTCGTCCACTCTCAGCCCTGTTTCCTGTACCAGTCTAGCTCGCCGGCGATTGCTTCTGTCAGTGAGCGCAGCGCGCTCTCGCTGTTGCGCCCAAGCGCAATCGCTTTTCTCCCAGCGCTGGCCGCGCAGCCACATGCAGCGCAAACGCCGCCTCGCGAAAGTGCCCATCCGGGCCGCAGAATTGGGAAAGCCCACCCATTTCGAAGTCCGCCTCGTCCGAGATTGCTTCGATCGCGTGGAACTCCAAACCAAGCGCCTGGGCGAGCCGGGCCACCGCAGAGGCTTCCATATCCACTGCGTCGGCGAGGTTGGCATTGCGTAGCTTGCGCTTCTCACTCACACTGGCAATCGCGCCGGTGGTCACCAGTACCTCGTCGAACCTCGAGTTCTCGAACCGCTCGCCGGTCTGCCCATCGATCACCACGCCGGCACGCACAATACTCCTACCCGCAGCGCAGGGTCGCATGCGCCTGCCAGTCCCACGGAAAGCAGCACGGTAACCGGCATTCGCTCCATCGCCGCCTGCACTGCAACGGCCGCCCACGCTTCGCACCCATGCCCCGCACGCGACCACAGCTTCTCCGTTCGTATAGACGGCCACGCGTCCGGGAAGCGTGTGCAACTCCCAGCCTTTCACCAGCGCCCGCACCTCGCGCGGCAGTGCGGCAATCACCGCCGGACACGTCTTCATCGCAACTCACTCGAAAACGGCGGTGCGTAGCCGTGCGCGACGAACCACTCAATCGCCGCACGCATCGCGTTGTAAACCGGGAGAACGCGGAAGCCCAGTTCGCGCTCCGCCTTCGCCGACGAGGCAAACATGTACTTCCGTCCCATCCGCACGGCTTCTACGGTCGCCCGAGGCTCCTTGCCCAGCAGCCGTCCCATGATCGCCTCATCGAAGAACGCAAAAGTCAGTGCCACTGCGTGCGGAACCTTCATGGTCGGCGAAGGCAATCCGGTAATCGCCGACATCCGGTCGAGAATCTGCTTCAGGGTCAGATTTTCTCCGCCCAAAATATAACGCTCGCCCGGCGTTCCCTTCTCCAACGCAACCAGGTGCATCCGCGCTACTTCGGAAACGTCGACCAGGTTCAGGCCCGTGTCGACATACGCCGGAAACCTGCGGTTCAGGAAGTCAACCACGATCCGCCCCGTGGGCGTAGGTTTCGCGTCGCCAGGACCGATGGGCGTTGTGGGATTCAGGATCATTACATGCTGACCCGCCTGCGCCGCCGCAATCGCTTCCTGCTCCGCCATAAACTTCGAGCGTTTGTACGCGCCGATCATATCCGTCAGTTCGACTGGCGTGCTCTCATCCACAATCGATGCGTCGGCCTTGAACCCCATGGTCGCAACGCTCGACGTGTAAACCACCTTGGCCACGCTTTCTTCGTGCGCTATCCGCAGCAGCTCGCGCGTGCCATCCACGTTGGCCGCATACATCTCCTTCGGATCGCGCACCCACAACCGATAGTCCGCCGCAACATGCACCAGCGCGTCGCACCCGCGCAACGCCGTCCGCAACGCCTCTGGCTGGCGCAGGTCGCCAACCACCACCTCGGCTGCCATTCCTTCGATCGCCGCCAGCTTGCTGGTCGTGCGCGTCAGCAGCCGCAGCTCCGCGCCCCCGGCGATATACGCTCGCGCTACATGGCTGCCGACAAACCCGGTAGAACCTGTAAGGAAGACTTTCATGATAGGTGCTTGCAACCGCAAAAATCCCGGAAGTCGCAAGCATAGCGATAAGGCCGCTGGGCTGCAATCGACTTTGGTGCCGCGTCCGGCGGAATAGGAAACCTAGTCCAGCTTCTCAGGTTCAATCTGGATATTCTTCTCGCCGGCGGCTTTCTTTTCCCAATACTTCTTCACCCAAGCCTCAAACGTCTTGCCCGCCGCCGTGTCTCGCCCGGTGAACGCAACCGCCGCAATCTCCGAATACGGGATACTCACCCGGCCCGTTCCGTTGCTCGGCATGATGCGGACCAGCGACTCCGTTAGCGTGGTGCCCGTGCGCCGGTCGTAGAGATAGCCTTCGACCTTGCCGCCGTCCTTGCGCGTTACCGTAATGTCGCCGCGATAGTCGAACGCCTTTTCGAGCGCCTCTCTCACCTCGGTCTCGCTGGCTAACCCCGGCACCCAGCCCTCGAGCTGCTCGCGTTCGCGCCCGGCAGCAACCTCAATCTCGTCGGGATTCTCGTGCGCGAGCTGATCCAGCTTCGCTGCTTCCTGCGTTTGCGTCGACATCGTCCATCTCCTCAGATCTGTTGCAGTTCCGCGCTGGTCTCGGTGGCGGGAGCCGCAATCTGCACCAGCGGAGCCGCATGCGCAGGCTTCCACTCATTCAGCAGTTTCATCGCGCCGTCGTCCGGATAGCTGTCAAAGAAGATCGCCCGCGCCGTCTCCAGCAGCCCCTTGATCGAGCCGAAGGTGTAGTTCACGCCGCTCGCCTCGTAGCCCGAGTGCACCATGCAGTTCGCGCACTTCGGATTCCCCGACTCGGTCCCGTAGTTCTGCCACTCTACTGTCTCCATCAACTCCTGGAAGCTATCGGCGTAGCCATCCTGCAGCAGGTAGCACGGCTTCTGCCAGCCGAAGATGGAAAACGTCGGCATACCCCATGGCGTGCAGGTCAGGTGCTTCTTGCCCATCAGGAATTCCATGAACATGGGCGAAGCATTGAAGCGCCAGGTCTTCTTCCGGTTCGAGAGAATCGACCGGAACAACTTCTTCGACCGCGCGCGCCCCAGAAAGTGCTTCTGGTCCGGAGCCTTGTCGTAGGTGTAGCCGGGCGAAACCATCATGCTCTCCACGCCTGCGTCCATCAGCTCGTCAAAGTGCGCGCGCACGCTGTTGGGGTCGGCCCCATCGAACAGCGTCGTGTTGGTGGTTACGCGGAAACCCGCGGCCACCGCTGCCCGCACGCCTTCCATCGCAATGTCGTATCCGCCTTCGCGGCACACGGAAAAATCGTGATGCTCGCGCTGGCCGTCCACGTGCACCGAGAACGACAGGTATTTCGACGGCGTAAACAGGTGCAGCTTCTCCTTCAGCAGCAGCGCGTTCGTACACATGTACACGTACTTCTTGCGCGCGACCAAACCGGCAACAATCTCCGGCATGCGCGGATGCAGCAGCGGCTCGCCGCCTGGGATCGCGACCATCGGCGTGCCGCACTCTTCCGCTGCCTTGAAGCAATCTTCCGGCGTCAACTCCGCCTTCAGGATGTGCGCGGGGTACTGGATCTTGCCGCACCCGGCACACGCCAGGTTGCAACGGAACAGCGGCTCCAGCATCAGCACCAAGGGGTATTTCTTGCGCCCCCGCAGCTTCTGCTTCAGCACGTAGCTTGCGACGGTCCATGCCTGCGAGACAGGTACTGCCATTTAAGAATCTCCTTATCGACCCATGCTGCTTCTCGCTGCCACAACCCACCCACTAGCAACTATCAACCAGCAACGAACAACTGCTTCTATGCTGCTTCCCGTTCCATCAAACGCTTGTAGGTCGTCAACGCCAGCAGCGGGAAGTAGTCCCGATACAAGTGGTACGCCAGGTAAAACACCCGGGGGAATCCAGTTCCAGTGTAGATGGCTTCGCCGTTGCGGCCCTCGGCGGATTCATCCCACGTGCCCAGCGGTGTCTGATTCGTCACCAGCCAGCGAATGCCTTTGGCCACCGAGTCCGACCGGGTATCGCCCGCCGCCAGCAACCCCAGCACCGCCCAGGCCGTCTGTGAGGGCGTGCTGGGCCCGATACCGCGCTGCCCCGGATCGTCGTAGCTTCCGCAGGACTCTCCCCATCCGCCGTCGGCGTTCTGCACCATGCGAATCCATTCTGCCGCGTTCACTACGGCTGGCTCGTGGCTCCAGACGCCCATCGCCTCGAGCCCGCGTAGCACCAGGAACGTCCCATACAGGTAATTCACGCCCCAGCGTCCGAACCAGCTTCCGTCCGGCTCCTGCTCCCGCAGCACAAACTGGACCGCACGCTCCACGCGCTTGTCGCGACGGGTAAAGCCGTAATTCGCCAGCATCTCCAGAATGCGCCCGGTAATGTCCACCGTCGGCGGATCCAGCATCGCGTTGTGGTCGGCAAACGGAATGTACTGGAAGATCATCTTGGTGTTGTCACGGTCGAAGCTGGCCCATCCGCCGTTCTTGCATTGCATGGCGAAGATCCAATCGAGCGCGCGCTGCGACACTTCGTGCTGATATCGTTCGCGCGGATTGCGCACGTGATTCAACGCCAGCAGGACCTGCGCGGAATCATCCACATCCGGATAAAACTCGTTATTGAACTCGAAGTACCACCCACCCGGGGCCACATCCTTCACGCTGACAGCCCAATCGCCCTTGTGGCGCACTTCCTTCGACAACAGCCAGTCCGCAGCCTTCAGCAGCCTGGGGTCGTTCTTCGGTACGCCCGCCTCACCCAGCACGTAAACCGCCTGCGCCGTATCCCACACCGGCGACATGCACGGCTGCATACGGAAGGTCGGCGTCGGGTAGTTCGGTTCGCCGTTCGGCTTGTCGATTCCCAGCTTTTCAAACTCGTCCATCGCACGGATAAACTGCGGATCGTCCTGGGTGTAGCCGAGGCATGCCAGTGCGACGATGGCATTCAACATCGCCGGGTAAATCGCGCCCAGCCCGTCCGACATCTCAAACCGCTCCAGCAGCCACTGCTCTGCCTTCTTCAACGCCATCTTGCGTAGCGGCCGGATGTGTATCCGCTCGAACCAGTGGGTAATGCGGTCCAGCAGCAGGAAGAAGTTCCGCCAGCTTACGATGTGCTTGCGGTCCCACTTCAGATGCAGGTCCGCATTCGCGCGTCCGCCGACAAATAACTCGTCGATTCCCTGCTCCGGCGGAATCTTCTTGAACGGCTTCTTCGCATAAATGATCGACAGCGGCACTAGAATCGCGCGCGACCACGAGGAAATCTCGTAGATGTTGAAGTAAAACCAGTTGGGAAAGGTGATGATCTCCGGTGGAACCGCGGGCACAGCATCATAGTCGTACTGCCCCAATGCACAGAGATAAATCTTGCTGAAGGTGTTGCACGCGGTCACGCCACCGTTCGCCAGAATCCACTTCCGTGCCTTCACCAGCACCGGCGAGTCCGCCGACCAGCCCATCAGCTTCAGTGCCAGGTACGCCTTAACCCCCAGCGAGATGTTCGACGGGCCGCCTGGGTATATGCTCCACCCTCCGTCCTCGTTTTGGTGGCGCAAAATCTCGTTCACTGCGCGCTCCATCTTGCCACGGTCGCCCGTCCCCAGCAGCGTGTGCATGAAGATGTAGTCCGACTCCAGCATGGAGTCCGCTTCCAGCTCTCCGCACCAATATCCGTCCGGGTGCTGCAGACTCAACAGCCAGCTCTTGGCACGCGCAATTCCCTCCGAGACTAGGCCCAGACCGACATCCATGCGGCCATAGCGAGGCTGCACAGGCTGGGCCGGCGCCGTCTTCGGATTCCGTGGAAATGTGCTCATCGATTGTTCAAACTCTCTGCGACCGCCAGGCTGCGCTGCAACACCGGCTCGGCGGATCTGGATTGGCAACTCGCAAGCTCTCTTGTTAGATAAACCGGCTCGCGTAAGGTTGCGTTCTATTGCTGGGCTGGCGGTGCCGACGCAATCGCCTGAACAATCTCCGGAGGAAGCCCAAACCGCACATTCTCCGGCATCACTTCGACCTCGTCGACTGACCCGTACCCCATGTCCTGCAGATAATCAACCACATGCTGGACCAGCACCTCCGGCGCTGACGCGCCCGCCGTCACGGCGACCGTGTTCACGCCCTCAAGCCACTCCGGCTGGATGGCATCGGCCGAGTCGATGAGATAGGAGTTGGTGTCCAGGTTCTTCGATACTTCCACCAGCCGGTTTGAGTTCGAGCTGTTCTTCGAACCGACCACCAGCACCAGGTCCGCGCCATGCGCCACGTTCTTTACCGCAACCTGCCGATTCTCGGTCGCATAGCAGATGTCCTGCGCCGCCGGTCCCGCGATGTTGGGGAACTTCTTCTTGAGCGCATTGATCATCGTGCCCGCTTCGTCCAGCGACAGCGTCGTCTGGGTCAGGTACGCAACCTTGTTTGGGTCCGGAACCGTAAGCGCTTCGACTTCCTTCACGGTCGAGACCACCTGGGTCACGCTGGGCGCTTCGCCCTGTGTTCCCTCCACCTCTTCATGGTCACGATGACCGACCAGTACCAGCGAGTACCCCTGCTTGGAGAACTTGATCGCCTCCAGGTGAACCTTGGTCACCAGCGGACAGGTCGCGTCAATCACCTTCAGCTTCCGTTCTTTGGCCCGCTCGCGCACCGCCGGCGAGACTCCATGCGCCGAATAAATGACCCGTGCCCCCTCCGGCACCTCGTCCAGCTCATTCACGAAGATTGCACCCTTCTTCGCTAAGTCCGTCACAACATAGCTGTTATGGACAATCTCCTTGCGCACGTAGATGGGCGCGCCAAACGTTTCCAGCGCAATCTGCACAATGTCGATGGCACGCACCACTCCCGCACAGAAGCCCCTCGGCTTCAAAAGCAGAACGCGTTTGGTGGGAGCGGCGGTGTCATTCAGACCGGTGCTCGGCGAGTCCAGAGTGATAGTCGTCACGCCTTTCAGTATACCTTGTCTGGCTGGGTCACGACACCCGCCGAGTTACCGTTCAGGTGCCGGTCGACACCCACCCGCGCACGGCTTGCAATCGGCACGCCGTGCGCCGCAGCGGGAAGATGAGAACGCCCTCAACCGGCAGATTGCCCCTGTACCCCGGACGGGTGCAAAGGCCGCCCTCACCTTACGCCATCGTCAGGCCTTCTCGTCGCAGCCATGATGGCCGCAATGGCAGGTCAGGGTAGTCATACTCTTTGCGTCTTCACAGTGGTGCGAGCAGAATTTCTTGCCCGCGGGAGCTATACACGTGCACGCCATGTGCGCGCATTTTGTCGGAGTGTTCTGCATGAGACCTCCTCAAGCGTTGCAACTTCGGCTTCCCGAAGTGCCAGCATTCTACTCGCACCATGGAATCCCTGGCACAGGAATCTTCAACACCCCAAGGATGCCTCCCCCGGAAAAGAATGTCGCCGTACCCCGCGCCCCGTGCCAGTCAGACGCCGGCTGGCCAAGGCCTACCGGCTCGTCTTCAGCAACTGCCGTGCGTGCTCAAGGCTGGTCTCCGTCAGCTTCGCGCCGCTCAGCATCCGCGCCACCTCGCGGGCCCGCTCGCCCTCGTCCATCCGCCGGATGCTGGTCCGCGTCCGTCCATCCTTGTCCGACTTCTCAATCAGAAAATGCTGGTCGGCAAACGCCGCAATCTGCGGCAGATGAGTGATGCAGACCACCTGCTGCCTCTTCGCAAGCGCCTTCAGCTTGCGCCCTACCGCCTCCGCCGCCCGCCCGCCAATCCCAATATCAATCTCGTCAAACACCAGCATCCTCGGTGTGGGTAGCTGCGCCTTCTTCTTCCCGTGTCCCGCGCCTGCCGCAAAGCTCTCCTCCACCGTTACCTTCAGCGCCAGCATTACCCGGGACATCTCTCCGCCTGACGCGATCTCTTCCAGCGGCTTCAGCGGCTCGCCTGCATTCGTAGCAATCCGGTACTCGATCCGGTCCCACCCGTGTGCCGTCCATCCCGACGGCTCCTCCTCGTACGCTACCTCCACCCGGAACTTCACCTGCATCGCCAGATCGTTGATCTGTTCCGTTGCCAGTTTCTCCAGCCGTCCCGCCGCCGCCGTCCGCTTCGCCGTCAACCCGCGCGCCGCCGTCCGATAGGCCGCCGCGTCACTCTCCTGCTTCACTCGCAGCTCCGCCAGCAACGCATCGCGATTCTCCACCTCGGCGAGCCTTTGCGCGGCCTCTTCGCCAAAGCGAATCACCTCGGCCAACGTACTCCCTGCACCGGTCCCATACTTCCGTTTCAGCCGGTCCAGCGCCGCCAGCCGGTCTTCAATCTCCTCCAGCCGCTCCGGCGACGCATGCGTCTTCTCGGCAAAATCCCGTACCTCCGCGCTCACGTCCTCGACCGCAGCCTTGGCCGCGGCCAACTGCTGTGCTGCCTCGGCAAACTTCGGCTCATACTTCGCCAACTCCTCAACGCACTTCAGCGCTGCGGTCAGGGTCGTTTCCGCAGCACCCTCCTGCTCATACAGCAGTTCATGCGCGCTCATCGCCGCCGAGTACAGCTTCTCCGCGTTCGCCAGCACCCGCTTCTCCGCCTCCAACTGCGCGTCTTCGTCCTCCGCGGTGAGGCCCGCGTCGGCAATCTCCTTTGCCTGGAAGCGCCAAAGATCCGCCATCCGCAGCCGGTCCTGTTCCGAAGCCTGCAGCTCCTCCAGCCGCTCCGTCGTCTCCCGCCAGGCCGCGTACGCCGCCGCCACATCATCGGTCGCAATCCCGCCAAACCGGTCCAGCAGCGTCCTCTGCTGCGCCTGGTCGAACGACCCCAGCGTCTCCCCCTGCGAGTGAATCAGCCCCAGCTCCGGCGCCAGTTCCTTCAGCACCGCCACCGTGGCCGGCTGATTGTTGACAAATACCCGCCCTTTACCGCCCGCCGCGATCTCCCGCCGCAGCAGAATGTCGTCAGAGAACGCCCCCACATCGATTCCATTCGCATCCAGAATCGCCACCGCCCCAGGGGTGGATTCGAACACGCAGCCCAGCACCGCTTTCTCTGCGCCGTGCCGCACGACATCGCTCGAAGCCTTTCCCCCAAAAGCAGCGCCAGCGCATCGATCAGGATCGACTTGCCTGCTCCCGTCTCGCCCGTCAGCAGGTTCAACCCCGGCCCAAAACTGGCCACTGCCTGGTCGATCACCGCATAATTCTCCGCCCGCAACTCCAGCAGCATGCTCGCTCTCGCCTCACTCCCGTTGCCGAAAGCCTAGCACGTTACTCATCGCAACTGCTCTTGTCATTGACGGTGATAAACCGGCGATACCGATGGCCATCAAACTGAAAGTCCATGGTCACATCCTCGCAGTAATTGATGAAGCTGCCTTTCTCATAATCGACCCGGACACCCCGGAGCCGGTTCAGACGATCCGCCCCGGAAAACTGATTACTATCGCCGCTCAGGTGGGACCCACGCGCCTGATCGACAACTTCCTGGTTCCGTAAAGAAAATCGCGTGGGCTTTATTTGACGGATCGCTCTCCGTGTGAAAGGCTGTCTGCACTCCCGAGGCCACTTCTATGTTCAAGCTCGCTGTGCTTCTCGCCGTCTCTCTCAGTCTTCCCGCGACCATGCGCGCGGATACTGTTATCACCTACACCGTCTCAGGCACCTTTGCCGCCGGCCCCGGTCAACAGCCAGGCACACTGACGGGGAAGTTTACTTACGACTTCGATCAACTGAACGCGACCGCGACGCAGAACTTCGGATACAACATCTATGGGGCCGTCACCAAGTTCCACCTCGTGGCAAAGACCGGCGATGGGGCAACCTATAAGTTCGAGAGCGATACCGGCGGCACGGCGGGTGTGGGCCCTGTTCTGGCGGTCAGCGGACCGAACCTCGACCCGTACCTCTATCAACTCAACTTTTACCAAGGTCCGCAGTACACCGGAAACCATATCGGCATCAACATTCAGACCGACTATCTCCCGGTTCCGGGCGCGCCGTTCTGCATCAAGGACACCGGCCAGGTGGAGTGTTCGGCGAGCGGCGGCTACGACAACGGCTCCGCGCTGATCTTCGCCGATCCGACGAAAGCGGCCATCGAAATGACCTCCGGTGCATTTACTTCAGAACGGCCGCAGGCTTCTGGCTTGCTGCCACTCGAACTTGGCCTTCCAGGCCTCCTCGGGCTGGCTGAGTGGCGTCGCAGGACCAGCCTTTCGGCTGGGCCTTCATCAGCTTCACGAACTCGCGGTTGAACTTCGCCATGTCCGGGTCTATTTGTGCATGGGCTGGTTGCAGATCGAACTCCGGTTTGTTCTCGCTGATCCACGTCGGGATATCGCCATAGTGGCTTCCGCGCGTGCAGTCACATCGACGTACAGTACCTGCCCTTTCGTGATAAGGATCGGATCGAGCCACGCCCCCCTGCAAGTTCGTCCCACAGATTGGCCCGCTGGCGAACCTTGACTCGCGGAAATTGCCAGCCGCCCGCATAACACGAGGTCGGTCGAGATAGAATCCACCAGCCGCCGATTTGTGTCCCCCTAAGAGCCTCTCAAATAATTCAAACTCAATAAAAAGCTAAGGAGGAATAACCCATTCTTTTTGAGTATCTTGCAAGCTATCTGCTGTGGTATCCATATCTTGAGGAATGCACGGTCCGCTAAGTTGCCTGCTTGGAGAATGATGCAGAAATCGATGGTCCCGCGGGGGCATTATACCCATGCCATTTCAACGATTGAATCACCCGAGCGCCAACCTGATACTGCTTCACTCCGCCGAACCAACCTCGCTTCCCCCTTTCGGTTCGCTCGAGCGTAACGCCTTACAATAATCGGTAATGATGCTGCCCACGCTGGCCTCTCCACTCGCCCTCGCTCTTTACCTCTTTCAGGATGACGGAACCGCCGCGCCGGTCACTACCGGGCTGGTTGGCTCGCCCGGGACCGCGCTCATCGAGATGGTCCGCAACTCCGGCGCCATCGCCCAGGGCGTCCTTATCATCCTGCTAATTGCCAGCATCTTCTCCTGGAGCATCATGCTGGCCAAATGGCGCCGTTTCAGCCAGGCGCGCAAAGAGAGTCAGCGCTTCCTCCGCGCATTCCGTAAGACCGGACGCCTCTCCGAGATCGCGGCCGTGGCCGATAAATTCCAGCCCAGCCCGCTGGTCCCGGTCTTCACCGAGATCAACGACGAGTATCAGCGCCAGAGCGGCGGCCGCGGCATGCCGCGCAATCCCATCGCGCTGGAGCGCGCCGCTCAGACAGCCTCCTCGGAAGCCCTCACCTCGATGGAATCGCGCATGACCTGGCTCGCCACCATCGCCAACGGCGCCACCTTCGTCGGCCTCTTCGGCACCGTCATGGGCATCATGGACGCCTTCCACGGCCTGGGCGCCACTGGCACCGCAACCCTCCGCGCGGTCGCCCCCGGCATCTCCGCGGCCCTCATCACCACAGCCGCCGGCCTCGCCGTCGCCATCCCCGCTCTCATCGGCTACAACCAGCTCACCGGGCAACTCCGCGAATTCGCCGCGCGCATGGACGATTTCGGACGCGAGCTGCTGAACGCCATCGAAAACGCTGCCATGCTTGCGCCGCCGGTTGCCGCACCGCCGCCCGAGGAAGCTCCAGTCACCCGCAGGAGGACGTTTTAGTCTATGGCCTTCTCCACCCGCATCGGCGGCCAGCCCCGCACCCAGACTGCGTTGGCCGATATCAACATCACGCCGCTGGTCGACGTTGTGCTGGTACTGCTGTTGATCTTCATGCTCACCGCACCGGTGCTGCAATCGAGCATCGCCGTTCAGGTGCCGCATACCCGCCCCGGCAACCAGATCACCCAGTCGCGCACCGTCGTCACCATCGACAAGGATCAGAACGTTTTCCTCCAGGACGACGGCCGCAATGGAGGCACCGACGTCCCCATCAACCTGACTAAGCTCACCGCACAACTGCGCAGCTCTGAGGGGACCGATCCCGCCAAGCGTGTCATCTACGTCCGCGCCGACGGACGCGTACCCTTTCAGGCGTTCGCTTCGGTGATGGACGCCGTCAAACAGGCGGGCATTACGAACATCAGCATCGTCACCCAGCCCCTCGAATCCACGCCCGCTGGTGATACGGCCGAAAAATAGGCCGCGTGCGCTTTTGCAAGATAGGAGCTGGAAGCGAGCGGCCAGAAGCTTCTCTTATGGCAACTGAATTGACAACCCGCAGCGCCGGCATCGCCATCCGGAACGACCCCTTCGGCGGAGGGCTGGCTGGCTCGTTCCTGCTGCACGCTGCCGTAGTCGCACTTCTGGTCGGCTGGGGCTGGTACGTCCACTCGGGACAGACCTGGGGCGATGCCAGCGACACCGCGGGCGCGATCCAGGCCACCATGGTCAACGATCTGCCGCCGCTGCGGCCCCAGCCTATCGTCCAGGACAATGTCCTGGCCACGGAAACCCCGTCGGTCGCGCCAGCCCCGCCCGCTCCCAAGACGGTCGCAGTACCTCAGCCCGACGCCATTCCCATCCCCACTAAACCGGCCAAGCCGGCCAAACTCGCCGACAAGACCGTGCCCCCGCCACCGCTCCATCCGCAACCCGTCCAGGTGAACCCCAACAAGGCCACCACCGGGGAAGCAGCCGCCAGCATTCCCATGAGCAGCATCCAGACACAGGCCGGCACCGTCAGCGTCGCCAGCCAGGACGCCGCCTTTGGAGCCCGTTTCGCTTACTACGTCGAGCAGATCAAGCAGAAGGTCGCCATGCAGTGGTACACCGGCATGCTCGACCCTCAGGCCTCCGGCCATCGCGTTTACATCACCTTCCAGGTCGAGCGCGACGGTTCCCTGTCGCACATCCAGATCGCGCAGCGCAGCGGCGACAGCACCCTCGACCAGACCGCCCTCGACGCGGTTCGCCACATCGATACCTTCGGCCCGTTGCCCGACGCCTACAACGGCAGCCACATCAACGTCACGTACTACTTTGATCCTCCCCCCCGTCATTGATCGCCGCGACAACCAAAGATTCATCCCGGGCATCTACGATAAGGAGCATGGTGCGTACGCTCCGAAAATTTCGCCCGCGTGTGATCTCCCCTCGCCCCACCCTCTTCGTTCTGGCTCTGGCGTTGGCCGCGAGTTTGACCTCTGTCATCGCTTCTGCAAGCGGCCAGGATAACGTCCTGATCGGAACGAACAACGGCAACCCCTCCATCCGCATTGCGGTTGCCGACTTCAAGCCGCTGGCCGCCGACCCGCAGACCGCCACCCTCAAGCAGACCTTCGACGCAACCCTCTACGCAGACCTCGCCACCGCCGGCATCTTCGACATCGTCTCCAAGAGCCTGATGCCGCCCGGGTCGCCCGGCGTGCCCGCCGAGATGCAGCTTCAGAACTACGCCAACGCGCCTGCCAGCGCAGCCTTTGTTGCCTTCGGTTCCATCGGCGTGGCCGGGGGCAAGCTGGTCACCAACGGCTTTCTCTTCGACGCCAAGAACCTCCAGTACCCGCAGGTTTTTGCCCGGCAGTACAGCCAAGACCCAACCGACGACTCCGCGCGTCAGGTCGCGCACCAGTTCGCCGATGAGATCATCCTCCGCCTCGGAGGAGGTACGCCCGGCATCGCCGAAACCAAACTCTATTACGCCAAAATCCTTGGCAAGGATCAAAAAGAGATCTGGATGATGGACTACGACGGCGCCAACCAGCACGCCATCACTCATCTCGGCACCATCTCCATTTCGCCGCGCGTCTCGCCCGACAATTCGCGCCTCGCCTTCGCCTCGCTCGGCAAGTACGGCTTCCAACTCAAGATGTACTCCCTGCTGCTCGGCCGCTATCTCAGTTTTCCCAGTGGCGCCACCAGTTCGGAATCTCCTGCCTGGGCGCCCAGCGGCAACGAACTTGCCTATGCAGCCGCGCCCGAGGGCTCCTTCGACATCTGGATCGCGGACTCCAACGGCAACCTCGGCCGCCGCATCACCAACTTCCGCAGAGGTGCATCGTCGCCCACCTACAATCCCAAGACCGGCGCGCAGATCGCCTTTATCAGTGACCGAACCGGCCTGCCTCAGCTCTACATCATGAACTCCGATGGTTCCAGCATCCAGCAGATGACAGACGGCGGCTACGCCTCCTCACCCTCCTGGTCTCCCGACGGCCAGTTCATCGCCTTCGCCTGGGACCGCAAGTACGGCCCGGGCGCTCCCGGTGGCCAGGACATCTACCTGATGGAGATTGCCACCAAGCGCTGGTGGCAACTTACCCACGATGGGGGCCGCTGTGATTTTCCCACCTGGTCGCCCGACAGCCGCCACATTGCCTACGCCAACTCCGCCGATGGCCGCGCCGACCACACCCGCATCTGGACCATGCTCCGCGACGGGACCCAACGGCGTCCACTCACCGGCCCCGGCGCCGATATGCCCAACTGGAGCTGGAAATAACGGCTTGCACCCTTTGCGTTGGTGGTTACCCGTATGGATCCGCACCGCCGGTAACATTGATTTTCAGTAACATAAAGATGGCTTAAGCCTTGGCACCGCAGGAGAAACCGATGACCACACTTTCATCCCTTCCCAACCCCCATATCCGCACCCGGTCGGTTCGTGCGGCCCTCATGCTGGCCTTCGCGATGGCAGCCGTCAGCGGTTGCCACAAGGCCTCTGCACCGGTAAATCCTGCCAGCACAGCGCCAGCCGCGGAGGCGCCCACTCCCGCGCCTACTGCGACCCTCACCGCCGACCCGCTCGCCATCGACCTTGGCCAGTCGGTGGTGCTGAACTGGCGCACCACCGACGCCTCATCGGTTTCCATCGACGGTATTGGCCCGGTCAACGTCAACGGAACGCAGACCGTTTCCCCCTCTACCTCCACCAACTTCCATCTCGTCGCCAAGGGCGATGGCGGTACTACCGAGGCGAACGTTCGCGTCACCGTGCGGGTTCCGGTCGCGCCCGTCGCACCCGCTGAAGCCGCAGGCGCCGGGGAAAACGCCATGGGTTCCGAGGAAGCTTTCCACCAGAACGTTGCCGATATCTTCTTTGACTACGACAGCTACACGCTGCGCCCCGAAGGCGAGACAACAGCCACCAAAGCCGCGTCCTACCTCGTCGCCCATCCCGACATCAAGATCGTCATCGGCGGGTACTGCGACGACCGGGGCTCCGCAGAATACAATCTGGCTTTGGGTGAAAATCGCGCCAATGCCGCCAAGACCGCGTTGGTCAATGCCGGAGTCGCCGCCAATCGCATCCGCGTTGTCAGCTATGGCAAGGAGAAGCAGTTCTGCACCGACGACACTGAGGAATGCTGGCAGCAGAATCGGCGTGCCCAGTTCTCGCTCGACCGCTAACCGGATCGCCGGGCGGATCCACTGGCGTTGCCGGTGCATCCGCGTCGGGCCAACTCAACCTGAAGCATTCGCCTCTTGAGGTACTCGCTATGATCGACCGCCGCGCCCTCATCCGCACCCGACTCGCCTGCGCTGCCTTCGCGCTCGCCCTGGCCACACCCCCGGCTTTTGCTGTCAACAAGGACATGGTTCAGCTCCAGACCCAGGTGCAGGACCTCCAGAACGCCGTCGCCAAACTGCAGCAGTCCAACGACGAGCGCATGGGCGTCCTCAAAGACCTGGTGCAGCAGAACGCCGACTCCGTCAACAAAATGTCGCTCCTCGTCGATTCCCTGCAAAAGAGCCTGACCGCGCAGCAGGAGGCAGTTAGCGGCAAGGTGGACCAGGTCTCCAACCAAACCCAGGCGCTGAACGACTCGGTCGATGAGGTCAAGGCCCGGCTCAATAATCTGGAGAAAGGCTTGCAGGCGGTCCAGAGCCAGCTCCAGTCCATCAACGCTGCCCTGCAGAACCTCCAGCCGCCGGCCGGTTCAACTCCCGGCGCCGCCCCGGGCACCTCCCCGGCTGGCCCTCCCACGGGCGTGTCCCAGCCTGATGGACAACCCAGCCCCGTCGCCGATGCCTCCAAGCCCTCGGCCGACATTCCCTTTCCCGCAACCCAGGGGCCGTACCCAATACCCCAATTGCCGCAACCCCTCCACCCCGCGCCCGCTGCGCCACCGGTCATCGACCTCTACAACGCCGCACTCAAGGACTACATGGCCGCCAGGTACCCGCTCGCCATCAGCGAATTCGGCCAGGTCATCCACGCTTACCCCAATGACCCTCTCGCGGGCAATTCGTATTACTACCTGGGCGAAATCGACTACAGCGCCGGTAAATTCTCCAACGCAATCAAGGACTACGACCACGTCCTCAACCAATACCCCTCCAACCCCAAGATTCCGGTCTCGCACCTGCACAAGGCCAAGGCCCTCATCTCCATCAAAGAGCGAGACGCCGGTATCGCTGAGTACCGCGCGCTCATTCAGCGCTTCCCCAACTCGCCCGAAGCTGCCCAGGCCCGCACCCGGCTTAATGGCATGGGCGTTCGCCCCGCCGCCGCCCGGAACGAATAGGTTCGTCCTCTTCGTCGAAAGCCGCGGTCCGCTCGTCTAACCTGAAGAGATTGAGAGTTGCAGCAACGCTGCGCGCACGAGCTCCTGAGAAACCGACACCCGCGTGAAAGATCGCATTCGCAGACTCGACGGACCCGGCATCGCCAACTCCCAGCCCCTCCGGCTGGTCGTCGCCGCCCTCATCCTCCGCAACGTCCCCGGCGAAAGCGGCGATGGTACCGAAGTGCTCGTCTGCCAGCGCCGTGCCGATCAGCCCATGAGCCTGAAGTGGGAGTTCCCCGGTGGAAAAATTGAGCTGGGCGAAACTGCCGAGCAGGCGCTCACCCGCGAACTCGACGAGGAGCTTGGCATCGCCGCCGTCATCGGTCCACGCGTCGCCCAGATCCGCCATCGCTACCGCAACGGCGCCGCCATCGATCTGCAGTTCTTCACCGTGCGCGACTTTACCGGCGAGCTCAACAACCGCATCTTCAACGCCGTCCAGTGGACCCCGCTCAGCGCTCTGCCCACCTACGACTTTCTCGCCGCCGACCTCGGTCTCATCCGCGACCTCTCCGAAGGCAAGCTGCTGTAATCTCCGGCAGTCGTCCACTAATACTCGAATGTGAATCCGCTTCTCGTTGCCCGTTCCTGCGGGCCCAATCGAAGCTCCAATCCCAGAACTCGGAGACTCCAATGAGAAAGCTCAGAATCATGGAACACATCTCGCTGGATGGCGTGATCCAGGCCTCCGGCGAAAACGATTTCCCCTACGCCGACTGGACCCTGCCCTATCGCACCCCCGCTGGCCGGGAGCTGATCACGGCCCTGCACAGCGGGAGCCCCGACCTGCTGCTCGGCCGCCGCACCTACGACATATGGTCTGGTTTCTGGCCAACAGCGCCGGGCGGTCCGATGGCGGACTGCTTCAACGCAGCAACCAAATATGTCGCCACCCACCGCCCGGAAAGTCTTGAATGGGGTCCGTTCCAGGCGCTTGGGCCCGACCTCGTCAATGGCGTTCGTCGCATCAAGTCGCAGGACGGCCCGGACCTTATCCTCTGGGGCAGCTCCACGCTCACATCCACGCTGCTCGAACATGGCCTTGCGGATGAAGTCATGCTGCTCGTCTATCCGGTCCTGGTGGGCACAGGAAAACGCTTCTTTGCGCAGGGAACCCCGGCCCGCTCCTCGAGCTCGTCAGCACGCAAACAATGCCAACCGGCATCATCGTCAGTACCTACAACGTCGCCGGGCCTTTGAAGACGGGGTAGCCAGCGGGGGGCGGCAATCCGTAAAAGACTCTACCCGCCCGTTACCTGGCCCCACAGCATCACCAGCGACAGCCCAATCACAATCGCCGCCGTCCCCCACGCCACCCCGTTGAACCAGGTCGAGTTGGTATGCTCGCCCATCAATTCGTGCTTATTGATCAGCTGCAGCATGAAGATCATGATTACGGGCAGCAGCACGCCATTCAGAACCTGCGACAGAATAATCACCCGCACCAGCGGAAAGTTCGGCCACAGCACCACCCCCGCGCCCAGGACGATCAGCGCCGTGTAGAACCAGTAAAAGAACGGAGCCTCCTTCAGACCCTTGTCCACCCCGCTTTCAAAGCCCATCCCCTCGCAGACCGTGTACGCCGTCGATAACGGCAAAATCGACGCGGAGAAGATCGAAGCGTTGAACAGCCCCGCCGCAAACAGGATGAACGCAAAGTCCCCGGCCAGCGGCTCCATCGCTCCCGCCGCATCCGCCGCATCTTTGATGTCGCGCATCCCATGCGTGTACAGCGTCGCCGCGCACGCCACAATAATGAACCACGCCACCACATCGGTGAAGATGCAACCCACAATCACATCCAGCCGCGAGGCTTTGTACTGCTTCACCGTAATCCCCTTGTCCACCACCGACGACTGCAGATAAAACTGCATCCACGGCGCAATCGTCGTCCCGATCAACCCGATCGTCAGATAGAGATAGCCCTTGTCCTGCCACACCGACCGCGGCGGCAGTGTGATGGTCGCCTTCAGCGCCCCATGCCAGTCTGGATGGCTCACCACGCCCGCCGCCACATATGCGAGATAGAAGACGCTCGCCACCAGAAAGACCTTTTCCACGCTCTTGTAGTCGCCCTTGACCACCAGCACCCACACAATCGCCGCGCAGATCGGCACGCTCAGAAATTTGCTGACGTGAAAGAGTTGCATAGACGCCGCAACGCCACTGAACTCCGATACCACGTTGCCGTAGTTCACAATCACCAGCAGGATCATCATCACGAAGGTCATGCGCAGCCCGAACTCCTCGCGGATCAGGTCACTCAGTCCCTTGCCCGTCACCACGCCCATGCGCGCGCTCATCTCCTGCAGGCGGGCCAGCTATCGCGGAAGTAACCAAGCTTCCATCGCAACGCTGGATGCCCGGGCTAATCGCGCAGCGGCTATCGTTCATGGACATCGCCGGCCTGCGCCAGGTGCAGGTGCTGGTGTTTGCCAAGTTCATGAGCGACTCGGCGTGGTACTTCTATCTTTCTGGCTGCCGAAGTATCTGTACGATGTGCGCGGCTTCGACGTGAAGCATGTAGGCGGCGTATGCGTGGATTCCGTATGCTGCGTCGGGGGTGGGCGGCTCTGTGGGCGGCTGGCTGTCGAGTACGTTGCTGCGCGGCGGCCACTCGCTGGACTTCGCGCGGAAGTTTGCGCTGGGGCTGAGTGCGTTGTTTATGCCGGTGGTGATGCTGGTGCCGCACGTGCCGGTGGGCTGGGCGCTGGCGTTGTTTAGCATTGCCTTCTTCTGCCAGCAGTCATGGTCGGGATTGATCATGACGCTGCCGGCGGACGTGTTTCCGCTGCCCGGCGGTGGGAACGGTGTCGGGGATGATAGGATTTGGCGGGGCCATCGGAGGAGCGATCTTTGGCGTCGTCGCCGGGTTCCTGCTGGGCCACGGATTCGGTTATGCAAGACTATTCCTGATCGTCGGGAGCTTCCAGCGTGATTCGCGTTCCTGGCCATCCTGCTGTTGGCGGGCAGGCTGCACCCGCTGAGAGACTCCGGGAGTTGATCCAGATTGAGAGCGAGTAGATGAAGATTACTCGAGTCCGCACCCGCGTCGTTCAATGGCGAGGGCAAACTACGCCGCTTCCCCCCCATTTCTGCACCAACCCGATGGCCCTGCTCTCGCTTTCCGCAGGCCTCCATGAAGACCTTCACCTTCCACGGCTGGGTGCTCGTGGAGATCGTCACCGACGCCGGCCTCGTGGGGATCGGCAACGCGGCGTTGTCGCCGCTGGTGACCAAGCAGCTGCATCGATCACTACTTGCGCCGCTGCTGATCGGCGCGACCCCTGGGACATCGAGTTTCTGTGGCAGCACATGTATCGCAGCACCATGGCCTTCGGGCGCAAAGGCGTGGGCATGGTGGCGATCAGCGCCGTGGACATCGCGCTGTGGGACCTGATGGGCAAGTCGGCAAAGCAGCCGGTCTACCGTCTGCTGGGCGGGCGGACAAGCAGCGCATCCCGGTCTATGCCAGCCGGCTCTATGCGACGCCGCTGGATGAGCTGCGCCACCGAGGCGCACGCTACAAGGACAAGGCTACAAGGCGATGAAGTTGCGCTTCGGCTGGGGCCCGGTGGACGGCGCCGAAGGGATGCAGCGCAATGTGGAGCTGGTGCGCACGGTGCGCGAGATGGTCGGCGAAGACATCGATGTGATGGCCGATGCCTACATGGGCTGGACGCTGGACTATGCCAAGCGAATGCTGCCGCTGCTGGAGCCTTTCAATCTGCGCTGGCTGGAAGAGCCGGTGATCCCGGACGACAGTCGCGGCTATGCGGAGCTGAAGTCCTATCGGGCGCGTGCCCATCGCGGGCGGAGAGCATGAGTTCACAGTCTTCGGCTTCCGCGAACTGCTGGAGGCGAATGCGCTGGACTATATCCAGTTCGACACCAACCGCGTGGGCGGCATCAGCCAGGCGCGCAAGATTAGGCGATGGCGGAGGCGTTCAGGTCCCGGTGATTCCGCATGCAGGCCAGATGCACAACTACCATGTAGTGATGGCCAGCCTGAACTCGCCGATCGCGGAGTTCTTTCCCAAGGTCGACGTGGAGGTGGGAAATGAGCTGTTCTGGTACATCTTCGACGGCGAGCCGGTGCCGGTGGATGGGGCGATCGATCTGGATGAGAACATGCCGGGGCTGGGGCTGACCGTGAATGAAGAGTCGCTGAAGCGCTTCACCATCCTTGAATAGAGAGCGGAGTAGAGAGCCAGTAAATAGGTGGCGAGTTAGAAGTTAGTTAGTCGCATATCGAAGCCGCCGAATTCATCGGTAACGCAGGCAAAACGCAGGTCCTTCGACTGCGCCGCGCTTCGCTCAGGATGACAAGTTTATGGAGTGAATCAAGGTCTCACAGCACCAGGGAGCAGAAGCGATGATTCATGTGGTCCAGATTAGCAATGGCAAGTCGCGCCGGGTGGCGCTGGTGGAGGAGCCCAATCTGCGCTGCCTGGAGGGCATGGACAGCATCTACGAGCTGGCGCAGCGG
>CAWBFL010000072.1:0-12608 GCA_963787905.1 uncultured Acidobacteriaceae bacterium
GGTTGAAGTTGGCGGGGACACCGTCGCGTTCGAGGTTGCGGAGCACGCGCAGCAAGGGAAGGTCAGTTTCGGCAGCTGCTTCGAGCAGCCGCTCGATGCCATGCGGCCAGGTGCCGTGGTTGACGACGTAGGGGAGGTGGGCGTGCAGGGTCAATGCCAGAAAACCCGCCGGAGTGTCCTTTGCCTTCTTCAAGAGCGACCTCACAAACCGAGGGGAGTCAGGTTGATTGCTCGTGCAGGTGGAGGTGGCCCCGGCCACGGCGTGCGCCAGGGCATATCGATTCTGGGGATGGCCGAATGTTCCCGTAGCTTACATCAACCGGGTTGCAGACGGGTACACGAATTGCGCGAGGGCCAGAGCAGACCCCCGGAGTTGAATCGATGCCTGAGCCAGCGGCCGATGCCGCGGGGTTACTGGTTGCTGTGACGTTCGAGCGCGGGTCCGGAGCCTTCCGGCGAGCCGGCCGCCCGTGGTTACGTGCAGGAGATGGGATCGGAGAGTTTGAAGCGCACGACGGTCTCCGACTCAATCTGAACTTGCTGGCCGCGGGTGACGGTGTTGGCTCCCGCGCCGAGACCACCTCCAGCGACCGAGCCGATCGCCGCGCCCTTGCCGCCGCCGAGGATGCCGCCGAATGGCGCCGACCGCTGCGCCGCCGCCGACTTTTTCGGCGGTGTTCTTGCCGCGGCCCTCACCCTGTTTGGTATAGGGTTCGGTGGCGCACTCGATGTGCTCGCCCCGGTGATTGATGGCGGAGAGCGAGATGGTGAGCAAAGCGCTGCCCTTATAGTGCTTGGCATCCTGCGCGGCATCTACGCGACCGGTGACGGCGGTGCCCTGAGGCAGGACCACCATGCCGTCCTCGATGATGTCGGAGGCGATTTCGCCGGTGAATTTGTCGCCGGTCTGGGTGGTTTCGCTATCCAGGGTTTGCGTGATGCGCACTGGAATTGCGGTGCCGGCGGGCAAGGTGATGGTGTGCACGACGGGCGTGGGCGGGGAGGGTGGCGGCGCAGGGGCCTGAACAACCGCCGGCGCGGGGCTGGGCGGCGGCAGGGGCTGCGGCATTGGCGCATTGCGAACGACGGGAGCCGGTGGGGGCGGCGGGGTTATTTGCGCCACCATTGCGGAGGGCTTGGTAGACTTTGCGGCGGGGGCGGGCTTTGGCTGCCCAGTGGCTGCGGCAGGAGGGGGCGGGGGAACCTGGACAACCAGGTTGTCGACCACGGTTTTCACTCCGGCGACCTGGGCAGCGTCGGCGCTGGCGCCGGTGCGCGCCGATTCGCTGGTGACGGTTCCGTTCAGGGTAACGACGCCGCTGGCGACCGACGCCTGGATTGGTTGGCCGGCGAGGTTCTGGTCGGAGGCGAGGCGGCTCTGCACCTGGGTGTTGAGGCTGGCATCGTCGGTCGCGGCCGGAGTGGCGCTTTTGCAACCCGGAAGGACGGCGGCGAAGGTAAGCAAAAGAACCGGTATGCGCCGGGCGGAAAAAATCCTGTGATCGACCATTGGTACCCTTTCGTGCGGTTGGTTCGATGCCAACATACTACTCGCGTTCCAGGCTGGTTTGATGCAATTTGCGGGAGCGATGCAGTCCGGCAATCGGACACCGCACAGCGCGTTATTCGTCGTACGCAACCCCGGTATTTGATGCATTCCCCGGAAAAACGGCCCGGAAGGTGTTATTGTTTAGCTTCCTGAGGGAACTTGGGTTGCGGGCCGTCCCGTGGTCGCGCAACCCGCGCGATTGCGCGGCATCCACCCGAGGGAGGCGAGGGATGGAACCGATCGCTGCCGGGTAGGAATCGACGGGAAAAGCGGCGGCGAAGGTGATACATTCCATAAGAATTCGCATCGGTGGGAGGCGCAAAGCTCCCGCCAAAACCGGAAGGTTGGACAGGAGAAGACGATGGCAAACAATGACAGCGGAGCGAGCGGGTTGGGGTGGTTCCTGGCCGGACTTGGAGTTGGTGCGTTGATTGGAGTGCTGTACGCGCCGAAGGCCGGCAAAGAGACACGCGAGGATCTGGCGAATGCGGCCCGCGACGCGAAGGACAAGGCCGAGGAACTGATCGAGCAAGGGAAGCAGCGGGCGAACGAGTACGTGGAACAGGGCAAGCAGTACGTCGAGCAAGGCAAGCAGAAGGCTGCCGAACTGGTGGAGGAAGGCAAGCGCCAGGCGAAGGAGTCAGTCGACAAAGGGCGCGAGTATTACGAGAAGGGCCGCACCCAATGGACCCAGTACGTGGAAAAGGGCAAGAGCCTGGTGAATGAGCAGCAGGCCAAGGTCGGCGCCGCGGTGGATGCGGGCAAGGAAGCCTACGTGAATACCACCGTGGAGACAACGGTCTAACACGATTCGAGCCTGACTGGGCGGCGCTGCGTGGCGCCGCCCGGGGCAGCGCCCGGAATCCGAGTCCAGGCCCGGGGAGTAAGGCGGTTTCAGGAAAGTTGAGAAAGGCTGCAATGGCAACGATGGGTATTGCGATGTGGCTGCAGGAGCCGGATTTGGCCCACACGAATTTTCTGATCATGATCTTCATCGGGCTGGTCGCGGTGGCGATGACGGTGATGGCGATTGCACTGATCGTGGTTGCGGTGACGACGGCCAAGGCGATCAAAGGGTTGACGGAGACGGCGGACGAACTGAAGGGGAAGGTGCTGCCGCTGATGGACTCGGCGACCGAGATTACGAAGACAGGCCAGGCGCTGCTGCAGGATACGGCTCCCAAGGTGAAGCACATTACCGACACGCTGGTGGATGCGAGCGATGCGTTGGCGGAGACCAGCAAGGCGGCGCGGTCGGCGGTGCAGCAGTTCGACGCAACGATTGTCGATATCAATCAGCGCACGCAAAGGCAGGTGGCGCGAGTGGACGGCATGGTGACTACAGCGCTGACGGCGACGATCGATGCGGTTGAAACGATCAGCAAGGGCCTGCGCGTGCCGGCACAGAAGATCGTTGCGGCAGCGGGTCAGGCGAAGCTGGTTGCTGAAGGCCTATTCGCGAAGATCCGGTCCGCGGTGGCATCGCGCTCCTGAGCCGGGAATCGCGCGGCGGGCTGCTAAAATGGGAGTGTGGCTCCTACTGTCCTTGATCCCCCCAACGAATCTCCGATAGCTGGTTTGACGGTGCGCCCGGCGCGGCCGACGATCGGCTTTGTGTCGCTGGGATGCCCGAAGAACCTGGTGGATTCCGAGGTGATGATGGGGCTGCTGGACCGCGCGGGCGGGGAGCTGACGGCGCGGGCTGAGGATGCCGAGATTCTGGTGGTGAATACGTGCAGCTTTATCGACTCGGCCAAGCAGGAGTCGGTGAATACCATTCTGGAGATGGTGCAGCACAAGGTTGCGAACGGGGGCAAGGCGCGGCGGCTGATCGTAGCGGGATGCCTGGTGGAGCGATACCGCGACGAGATTCGGAAGAATATTCCCGAGGTCGATGCGGTGGTGGGCACGGGCGAACTGGAGGCGATTCTGGAGGCGGCGGGGTTGAGCGCGCCGGTTGCTCCGGTTGCGGGGAAGTTCGCCGTTTCAATATTCTGGTGAGCCGGGCGGCGAGTGCGGTGCATCAGCACTCGCATCCGACGGAGGTTGGGGCGCAGCTTGCAGGGCGCAAAGTCCTCGAGGGCTGAGGGCGACGCTCGGGAGCGGCAGGGAAGGTTTTCGCGCGAGCACTGGGACGGGGCGACGGCGGCGCTGCCGGAGTATTTGTACTCGGATGAGACGCCGCGGATTCTGACGACGCCGCGGGCTTCGGCGTACATCAAGATTGCGGAGGGGTGCGACCATCCGTGCAGCTTCTGCATCATTCCGCAACTGCGCGGGAAGTTCCGGTCGCGGCGGCTGGAGTCGATTGTGGCCGAGGCGGAAAAGCTGATTGCGCAGGGTGTGCGCGAAATTACGCTGATCGGGCAGGACACGACTTGCTGGGGCGAAGACCTGGGGCTTGAAGGACGGGCTGGCGACGCTGCTGGATTCGCTGGCAGTGCTGCCGGGGCTGAAGTGGCTGCGGTTTCTGTATGCGTATCCGAATAAGGTGACGACGCGGCTGCTGGAGACGATGGCGCGGCACGAGAATATTGCGAAGTATCTGGACGTGCCGCTGCAGCATGCGAGCCCGAGCGTGCTGAAGCGGATGAAGCGCGGCGGAACGCCGGAGGTGTTTCTGCGGCTGATTGAGAAGGCGCGGGCGACGGTTCCGGGGATTGTGCTGCGGACGAGTTTCATTGTCGGGTTTCCCGGTGAGACGGATGAGGACTTCCAGCAGCTTTGCGATTTTGTGGCGGCGGCGAAGATCGATTGGCTTGGCGTCTTCTCCTATTCCGATGAAGAGGGTGCGGCGGCGTTTGAGATCGATGCGGCGATCAAGGTGCCGAAGCGGACGATTGAGGCGCGGCGGCGGCGGTTGATGAAGCTGCAACAGAAGATCAGCAAGAAGGCCAAGGCGGGTTGGGTCGGCCGCGAGGTCGAGGTGCTGGTGGAGGGTGAGAGCGACGAGACCGAACTGCTGTGGCAGGGACGGACCGCGCTGCACGCTCCGGAGATCGACGGCAAGGTGCTGATTAATGACTTTGGGCCGCACGAGACGTTGGTGCCCGGAACTTTTTATCGCGCGGAGATTACCGAGTCGCACGATTACGATGTGGTGGCTCGGATCATCGAGTAATTGGCTGCCGGTCGTCACGTGTACCCCCCCTCCCCTATCGAATTCCGTATAATCAAGAAACTAAACGGTTTAGATTCTATAATCTTGTAAATAAACGACTTACTCGTAAACTGCTCTTATCATTCGATTTAGAGATGCAGGATTGAATGGGTCGTGTGCATGATCCTGGAAACAAATGAGTTAGTTGGAAACGATTGATATGGTTGAGGTTAGGTTCGTTGCTTTTGCCGCGTGAGTTAGAGAGACACAATCCTGAGGCAGTGGATTCTGTTCTGGCTCCTATTTTCAATTATATGCAGGGTGTCAAGGAATTCTGTGGAGAAGTGGGTACGGATCTCGGCTAATGGGGTGGCTGCAAGCCGGTTCTGAGGGTGGGACCGTCAACAAATGGGGCACCCTGGGGGTTCTGCAATGTGCGGATATCGCAGGACCTGCATCAGCGGGCGGCGCTGTATGCGGAGGAGCATTACCTCAAGCTGAATGCGGTGGTGCAGTTGGCGTTGAAGGAGTATCGACGCACGCGGAATAGTGGGCGTTCGAATCCCACATCTGAGGGACGAGATGTGGGGCACTGACCGTTTATCGGTCGCTTATGTGGCGACGGGGCAGGTCGGGTGTATAAATTGGCGACGCAGAAAGGTCGCTCGTGTGCGAAATCTACTGATACTTCTTGCTCTCACTTTGTCCCCGCTGGGGGCGGTCGGTCTTGGCTCTCCCGGATCGAAGATTTCACAGTTGCCCGATGGAGTGCTGTCGGGCAACGTCTATTCGAATGATGCTCTGGGCTTGAAGTTCAACTTTCCCCGGGGATGGATTGCGACCGCCGACCCGAAGGGGCCAATAGGGTTAGGTTTTCGAACGCAGGATGGACCAGTGGATCAGTGCATCAAGGTTCTACTATCGTTCCAAGCCCCTCATCCGGTTGAAGGTCGATTCAGCTCGGGGGGAGATGTTATCGTGATCGATCCTGGCTGCTTTTCGGACTTGGAGTTCCCGACCTCGGCGAATAAGAAAAAAGTTCAGGACTTTGCAGGCAAGATCATAAAGTTCTTCTCGCGCACACCCTACATATTGCCCAGCGGTGCTGACATTGGCGCGGATCGCACAAAATGCTTCGATCCGTCCTACGCCCCCTGCAGGTACGGACGGGGTGGTCTAGTGACTGTTTATCTTACCGGCGAGGCCGTCATCAATGCCTATGGAGATCGAACGAAGCAAGAGCCGTTGCATGTGAACACTCTGCTCGCTCTGACCGAATATGGCGGCTACTGGGTCGCGCGGACTGTACTGGCGGATGACCCGTCGAGGGATGAGTTGAAGAATCTGAATGTGCAGTTCAAGGATGCACCATAACGGTCGCCGGCGAGCTTTATGGGGCGACCGTGAGGGTTAGGTTGTTGATGGCGCGGACGGTGACGGGGGTTCCGGCGGGGACGGGTGGGGTGTTGGGGGGGAGGGTGGCTTGCCAGATTTCGCCGCGGACTTCTACCTGGCCGATGTGGGTTTGGCCGGCGGCGTAGCCGGGAGTTGGCTGGCCGGGGATTGGCTCGCCAGGTGCTGATAGCGGGGTGATGGCGATGGCGGTGTGGCCGATGAGGGCGTCGGGGCCGGTGAGGCGTTTGGCCTGGCGGGCTTTGAAGGCGATCCAGGCGAGGCCGAAGGTGACGATGCCGAAGCCGATGCCGGCGCCGGCGGCGACGCCGAAGTGGACGCGCATCTCCGGGGTGGGGCCGTTGACGAGCGTGGCGAGGCCGAAGACGAGGCAGATGATGCCGGCGATGCCGAGGACGCCGTGGCTGGCGAATTTGGCTTCGAGCACCATGAGGGCGAGGGCGGCGAAGAGCAGCAGGATGGCGGTGTGTTGGACGGGCAGCAGGTTGAGACCGAAGATAGCGAGCAGGACCATGAGCGTACCGAGCGCGCCGGGAACGATGGTTCCGGGGACGTTGAATTCGAGGTAGATGAGCAGGCCGCCGCAGAGGAGCAGGAGGACGTCGAGGTCGGGGCTGGTAAGGCGGGTGAGCAGGCGCTCGCGGAGGGAGGGCGGGAGGGGTTCGATGTCGGCGTGGGCGAGATGGAGGGTCTGGGTGGCGCCGTTGAAGCGCTTGATGGTGCGGCCGTCGAGCTGGGCGAGCAGGGCGTCGTCGTTGGGCGCGACGAAGTCGATGAGGTGGAGGTTGAGGGCTTCGGACTCGCTGAAGGATTTGGAGTTGCGGACGGCGTCTTCGGCGTCTTTGGCGTCGCGACCGCGGACGGTGACGTAGGAGCGCAGGAAGGCGGCGGCGTCGTTCTCGATCTTTTCCTTGAGAACGGGGTCCATGGTGGTGCCTTCGAGGATGGGGTGCGCGGCGCCGGCTTCGGTGCCGGGAGCCATGGCGGCGACGTCGGCGGATTCGAGCAGGAAGAAGCCGGCTGAGCCGGCGCGGCTGCCGGAGGGTTCGATGAAGAGAATGACGGGGACGGGCGAGGCTTCGATGTCGGCGACCATCTCGCGGGTGGAGTCGAGCAGGCCGCCGGGAGTGCCCATGGAGATGAGGACGGCGGCGGCGTGGCGGCTGGCGGCGTCGTCGAGGCCGCGCTTGAGATACTCGGCGGTGATGGGCTGGATGGTGTCGTGGATGGTGAGCTTGACGACCAGGGGGGATTGCGCCGAGGCGGGTAAGACAAAGGCCAGGACAAAGGCGATGAGCAGCGAGCGTCTTACATCCCACTCATCGCGATGAGGCCGCGATGAATGGGGCACCCGAGCGTTGGTAGCGGAACTAAGGGAGCGAAACAAGGCATTGACCTCTGCGGTTTGTGGCCGCGAGGTAAGGATACGGCAGAATGGGCGGGGACGGAGGAATTCTATGGGGCCTCCCTGGAAGCCAGACTGCTGCTCCGAAGGGCAATACGGAGATTCTGACTCTTCGAGTCAGAGTGACGCCTTTTATTTATGACGCCCCTTTTGATTTTAAACAGCAGAAGGCTACGGGAGGGATTGGCCGCGGGCGGCGAGGGCGGTCTTCATGCCGAGGGCAGCGGAGTTGGCGGGCTCGAGCTTGAGCGCGTCGGCGACGTCGGAGGCGGAGGTGGCGAGGGAGTTGGCCTGGAGATCGAGCCGGGCGAGGACGAGGTAGGCGTCGACGTTGGGCGCCAGCTTGAGCGAGGCGTTGGCTTCGGCGCGGGCTTCGTCGGCGGAGCCGCTGCGTTCGCGGACCTGGGCGATGCCGGCATGGGCGGCGGCGTTGTTAGGGTCGGCGGTGAGGGCGGAGTGGAACTCCTGCTCGGCTTCGGGGATCAGGCCCTGGGCCAGGTATTGCACGCCGAGCTGCGAATATTGCACTGCCTGCTCGGCTGGCGGGAGCGTGGCCATCTGGATGGCGCGCATCTGGTCGAGCTGAAATGCGACCTGGCGGAAGGAGGCTTCGGACCAGGTGCGGCGGATGCGGGTGGTTGGATCGAAGCCTTCGGCGCCGATGATGGCTTTGAGGTTGGCGGCGGAGCCGTGGGTCGACTGCAGACGGGTGAGCAACTCGGAGGCTTCGGGGTCGTCGGAGTGGAGCTTGAGCGCGGCCTGGACTTCGCGCGTGGCCCCGGCGATGTCGCTGTGGCCGAGCAGGGCGACGGCGAGATTGAAGTGGTAGTCGGCGTCGTTGGGATCGGCGGCGGTGACCTGCTCGAAGAGAGGCACGGCGTCTTTGCCCTGGCGGCTCAAGGCCACGCCCTGGTCGTTGACGACTTCGGGCAGCGGCAGGCGGCTGGCGACGAAGGCGAAGGCGGATTGCGCCTCGGCGTACTTGGCGATGTTGAAGCGGGCGAGGCCGCCGTAAAAGCCGGCTTCGAGGGCGACGCGATCGGTGGGGGGAACTTTGGCGAGCGTAGCGGCGGCAGCTTCATATTGGCGGGCGGCGTACTGCTCCTTGCCGAGGGCGAGCAGGGCGGCAGTGTAGTCGGGGGTCTCGGTGACGGCGGCTTCGAGGCGCTTCAGCCGCTCTTCCGAGGTGGGCGCCGAGGTGCCGCGGATGTAGTCCTCGAAGGAACTGAGTTTGACGCCGCCGGCCGCGGCCAGGAAGGTCTGCTCGGCGATAGCGAAGTGCGGATCCATGCGCTGCGCCACCTTCCAGGCGATGGCGTTTTCCACGTCGAAGAGGCGGGGGAGCTCGGCGGAATCGGTGAGCGGCTGGGACATGCGCAACTGGTTGACTTCGAGCACCTGGGCCTGCACAGCGATGCGGCCATTCTCCACGTTGAAACTGCCGACGACGACGAAGTCCGCGTCGAGGGTCTGCGCGATGCGGATGGTGGTGGCGCGGCTGGGGCGGAATCCGGGGGGAAGGCCGAGGTGATCGAGCGCGTACTCGCGGTCGTCGCGGCCGATGGTGAGGAAGCCGGCAGAGGTGAGGCGCTGGTCCAGCGTGTAGGGGAAAGAGTCGCCAATCCAACTCAGGTTGGGCTGGCCGGAACGATTGTCGAAGGGGAGGACCAGCACCAGCCGGCCGCCGGGCTGGCGAATGTCAGCCGGGGAGTCTGGAGATGCCGTTTGGGCGGCGTCCGGAGCGGGAGTTTGTGCCTGCAACGGACTTTGGTTGATAGAACTTATGCCGGATATGGCGATGAGAATGGCCAGGGGAAGCAAACGGAGGATGGGGCTGGGGAAAGTTCTCACCACGATTGGACGATTATAGAAGGTGGGTGGGGAGTGCGTTCGGGGACGGTGCCGGGGCGCTATGTGATGTGCCTCACAAAGACAAGTGTCGCTGGTCACTTTCATGCTGTTCGGGCTGTGAAAAACTCCGATCATGTCACGTCCGCCTCGAGAACCCATTTATTGGTCATTTTCCGGGCCTGATTCCTGGAGGATGACCGTGCCGCAGGTTTCGTCTGCATTTGTTGCCGATCCGGAACTGATCGAGGAGCTGGAGAAGCGAGCGAAGCCGATCGAAGTTCCCGCGAATCGCGTTCTGTTCCGCCAGGGCGACGCACCTACCGGCGTCTACCTTATCCGCAAAGGGGTGGCCTCGCTGACCAGCCAGTCCGATGGCGATGCTCTGCTCGATGTCCAGGCCGGAGCGGGGTCCTTGCTGGGCGTGCCGGCGGTGGTGGGGGGGAAGCCGTATTCGCTGACGGCGCAGGCTCTGGATGGCGCTGAGGTCAGCCTGCTGACCTGCGATGAGTTCGTCCACCTGATGCATACGGAGCCGACGCTGTCGTTTCGGGTGCTGCAGGTGCTGGCGGAAGAGGTTCGATTCGCACGCGAAGCGCTGTCGCACCTGTAAGCATACTGCGCAACGATGCGACGTCAATCCCCGGCGGGGGTGCGCTCGGGCTTGGCGCGCTCGAATTGGACCCTGGGCTCTTCTCCCTTGCCCGGCTCGGTGAGGGCGTACGAGAGCAGATTGGCGTCCCTGCCAATGGTCTTGATAACGTCCTCCTTGCGAAACGCCTTATAGTGTCCGCTGTTGATGAGCAACTCAATCACCTTCATGGACTGGGTATCGGCTTCGGTCGGGCTGAATCTCATGGTCGTTCCCTCCTTGGGCCCAAGATACAACACGCGAGCGGCAGACGGTTTGAAGGCGAAGATGCGCGTGGATTAACGCAGGGTGAGGCTGGCGTCTTCGATGCGCGGGAAGCGGAGGATGGCGACCCACTCGCCGTGGCGGGACGCCTGCCACACGAGTTCCCCGTGCAGGATGGCGGCGGCCTCGGCGGGCAGCACGTCCTGGTGGAAGTCGAAGTAGCGGGTGTCGTCGGCATTGCGGCCGGTGAGGCTGACGCGGCCGTGCGGCGGCGCCCACTTGGTGGAGAAGAGCAGGGCAAGATCGTAGTCGCCGGGCTCGTCCGCGGCCCTATCCAGCTCTTGCATGGAAAAATTTTCGATGGCGAAGGCTTTGATCGGGACCCGGGTGTAGCCGAGTTCGGGGCGCTCGAGTTCGGAGCTGGCTGGCCATGCGGTGAGGACGGTTGCCTGCGGCCAGCGCTGCGCGATCAGGTTGATCGCGCGCTGGTGCAGCACGATCATGTCGCGATAGGTGAGGTTGTCTTCGGGAGCGAAGGCGTAGGGCGGGTTGATCCAGAGGCCGGCGAGAAAAGCGGCGGCGCTGAGTGCGGCGAGCCACTGCCAGCGGACCACGCGGCGCTGCCACTCCGCCACGCAGAGCAGCAGGACGAAGGGATACATGGGGAGGAGGTAACGGGTGAGCAGCGCTCCACCGAGGACGGAGAAGGCGATCCAGTTGGCAACCAGGACGACGGCAATGGCATGGAGAACAGGGCGCGAGAGGCGCGCCCGCGTCGCGATGGGAGGCATGAGCAGCACAGCTATGGCGCAGATGACGGGGACGAACAAATTCATATGCACTGTGAGGTGCAGGAAACGGTGGTAAAGGCAGAGCGCGATGCGGTGAGGGGCGAGGTTGGCGGTGGCGTTGTAGCTGAGGAATTGCGGATTGCCGAAGATGTAGCCGGTGCGATGGCGGTGGTAGGCGTACCAGGCGGCGAGGGGCAGGATGGGTGCGAGCAGGGCCGCGATCCAGTTTGCGTGGGGGCGGAATCTGCGTTTGCGCAGCGAAAGGAATGCTTCCCAAAGCGCGAGGGCGATGGGCGTGATGATGGCGGTCTCTTTTGAGAGCGCGGCGAGGGAAAAGAGAATCGCGGCGCCGAGAGCGGGCCGGGACCCGGAACTGACCGGTGCGGAGCCGGAATCAGCAGGGTGCTGCGTTGCGCCGTGGATGGGGTCGAGGTAGAGCGCGAGACCCCACAGGGTGAAGGCGGCGGCGAAGGTGTCGGCATGGGCGAGGGTGCTCTGTGCGAACCAGATGGGGTAGAGAGCCGTGAGCAGCGTGGTGGCTACGGCGGCGGGTGTGCCGAGCAGGTTGCGCGCCATCCGATAGACAGCAAGCAGGGCGGCCGCGGTGACCATGCAGAGGAAGGTGCGCGTGCCGCTGGGAACGAATCCGGATAGATGCCACCAGCCGGCGAGAAGGATGGAAGGCAGTGGCGGGTGCGCGTTGCTGAGGGTGGTGATGGGGATGAGTGAGCCGGTGCGGAAGAAATCCCACGCGGCGGGGATATAGTAGCCGGCCTCGTCCCAGAAGTAGGGCAGGCGCAGCAGGGTGAGGTGCGAGAAATAGACGGCGGCGAAGAAGACGGGATAGAGCATCCACAGAGGCAGGGCGGGCGCGCTGAGGGGAGAAGACTCGTGGCCGGATGGGGACGGGCACAGGCTAGTGCACGGGGCCGCCGGGCGGCCCGAACTGCGGTTCCAGCGCGATGGTGCCGAAGGTCTGCTCGTACTGGGCGAGGTTGTGGCCGAGCAGGTTCATCAGGGCCTTGGCTTGCTGCGGGCTGAGGTAGATGCCCTGGAAGTTCTCGATCTTCACCTGGTCGGGCGCTTCCTGATGCACCGTGCCGAAGACGAGAAAAAAGTCCCAGACGCTCATGTGGACGCGGACGCTGTTGGCGTAGCTGTCGCGATAATTCTCGGAGTATTTGGTCGTGACGGTAGGCGGTTCGGAAGGTTGCTTGGGTTGGCTCATAAGGGTTTCAAAGCGATCGGGCGGCCGAAGCCAGGTGGTTGGTGCGAAAGGGGGGACTTGAACCCCCACGGATTGCTCCGCCAGATCCTAAGTCTGGTGCGTCTGCCAATTCCGCCACTTTCGCGTGGTATTCCGGCGATCCTTGAGTTTAGTGTACCGCCTTGCGTGGATATGAGCGGCGGGAGGGTTATGGGTGTGCCTCAAAGTCGGCACTGATTCTCAGGGTTGGGGCGGCCCGGCTGGACGTCCGCGCAGGATGGTCTGCAGCAGGGCGCCTGCGGCAGAGAAGATGTTGATGTTTGCGGGCTGGCCGACCGCGATTTGGCCCAGTGCGTTGAGTCCCAGCATGCGGGCGGGATTACGGCTGGCCAGGCGGACGGCTGACGCGAGGCTGGCGCCGGTGAAGCGCTGCACATTC
>CAWBFL010000073.1:0-12629 GCA_963787905.1 uncultured Acidobacteriaceae bacterium
TCGGACTGCGGCCTTGGCTCGGCCGGCTGCGGGGGATTCAGGGATACCGATGTGCTCATTTGCGTGCCCTCGATCTTGTTGCTGGTGCTTCGGTTCTGGGCGCATGGATCCCAGAACGAGAACTCTGGATGTAAGCCAGGGAAAAGTCGGCAATATGGCTGGCGATTCGATCCACCTGCGCCGGCGTCATCTTCAGCTCCGGCCAGACGCCGGTCAGGAGCGGCAGCGAAAAGACGTACACCAGAATCTGTCCCATCACGCTGATGGTGCACAACCGGGTCTTCTCATGGCTGGGCGGAAGGCCGATCATTCCCCCAATCAGTCCCAGCATGCGCTCGAACAGCGGACGGCCAACCTTGCGGATCATTTGCTGGAGCGCGGGCGTAGGTTGCGCCATTTCGTGCATCAGGATATGGACGTACCAGTCCGGCCGGTCGCGTCGGCAGATGCCGCGCAGCCGCACCTGAATGACCGACCGCAGGATCTCCTCCGGCGTAGCAATCTGGTCCAGGGCATGCTGCATGGCATCCAGCTCGGCCATTCGCATCGATTGATGCACGACCTCTGCATACAGTCCCAGCTTGTCGCCAAAGTGATAATTGACCGCGGCAATGTTGGCTCCCGCGGCAACACTGATCTCGCGAATCGTGGCCGAGCGGTAACCGCGATCGGCGAAGATTCGCCCGGCAACGTCCAGCAGCTTATCTCGCGTGGGCTCCGAAGCCGCCGCCCGCCGCCTGCGCTTTCTTGGCTTCATCCGGGATGGTGGCTGTTTCACCGTCATATTCAAACAACAGTATAAAACACATGTTTAAAGCCGGATGGAACTTTCTTTGGCATATGAATCGGCGCAGCCGGATGACAAGACCAAGCCGGCGCGCTAGGATTGCGGACGAGGAACGGCCCCATGACGCGACTGCACGCAGAACCAGGCTCCTGGATGACCAGGCGAGATGTGTTGGCACAGGCAGCGCTGGGAGCCGTGGCAGCGTCGGTGTCACCCTATCTCGGACAAGCAATGGCTGTGCTTCCGCAGGCTGAAGCTGCGCCTCGAACCCGAGACAGCTTTGACTTCGGCTGGAAGTTTCTCAAAGGAGACGCCCCCGGCGCGCACCTGCCAAACTTCGCAGACGCCGCCTGGCGCGACGTCGATTTGCCCCACGACTGGAGCATCGAAGGTCAGTTCAACGAGAGCGAGCCCAGCAGCGGGAACGGCGCATATCTCCCAACCGGCATTGGCTGGTACCGCAAGCGGTTTCGCATGCCCGCAGCCGATCGCGGCCGAGTTGTTCTGCTCGACTTCGACGGCGTCTATCAAAACAGCGAAGTATGGATCAACGGCCAGTATCTGGGCCTCCGCCCCTACGGATTCGTTCCCTTCGCCTACGAGTTGACGCCCTATCTCAAATTCGAGGCCGATAACCTCGTCGCCGTGAAGGTCGACAACTCGCGCCAGACCAATTGCCGCTGGTACTCCGGTTCCGGCATTTACCGGCACACATGGCTCTCCTCCACCGATCCGCTGCGCGTTGCTCACTGGGGAACCTTTGTCACCTGCCCGCGCGTTTCCCGGCAGTCCTCCATCGTCGAGCTGCGGACACGCGTAGCCAACGGCCGCAAGTCTCCTGCGCAGTGCACCTTGACGGCGGAACTCGTCGACAACGTCGGCAGAGTGGTCGCGACGCAGGAATCTTCCCAAACGGTATCTGCGCAAGGTGAGTACGAGTTTGTGCAGCAGATCACAGTTGACCAGCCGAGCTTGTGGGAGCCGGCGAATCCGTATATCTATACCGCGCGCTGTACCGTGCGCGATACGAGCTCACTGGTGGACGCGTATGAGTCCCCCTTCGGCATCCGGGAGGCCATCTTCGACCCTCACCGCGGCTTTCTCCTCAACGGCGAGCACATCAAGCTGAATGGAGCGTGCATTCACCAGGAAGCTGGTTGCGTCGGCTCGGCCGTCCCCGAATGCATGTGGGAGCGCCGCCTCGCGCTGCTCAAGGAGATGGGCTGCAACGCCATCCGCACCAGCCACAATCCTTACGCCGCTGAGTTCCTCGACCTCTGCGACCGCATGGGCTTCCTCGTGATGAACGAGGCCTTCGACGAGTGGAAGGTGCCCAAAGGCCAGATGCGCAACGGCTACCACCTCTACTTCGACGAGTGGTACGAGCGGGACCTAGTCAACTTCATTCATCGCGATCGCAACCATCCTTCCGTGGTGCTGTGGAGCGCAGGCAATGAAGTCCCCGACCAGGATGACCCGGAAGGTCCGGACACCTTGCGCAAGCTGCTGCGCGTCTTCCACACGGAAGATCCCACCCGCCCGGTCACCGTCGCCTGCGATCATATTGCGTCCGAGCCGACCGCGGTCCGGCCGGAATTCCTCGCCCAGCTCGAAGTGGTTGGCTACAACTACGTCGACCGCTGGCGCGAGCGGGCACAACTCTACTACAGCATCGATCACGACGCCTTTCCGCAGCGCCCGGTTATTGGCACCGAAAGCAGCGGCATGGGCGGCGCTCGCGGCGACTATCGCGGACTGTTTCCCGTGCCCCCAATGCCCGCGGCCGGAAATCAAGCTCCTGCGCAGCCCATGATGGGCGGTGCCGGCCGTGGCATCGATACCGAACAACTGTGGAAGTTCGTCGGCGCCCACGACTACGTCTCTGGCGATTTCATGTGGACCGGCATCGACTACCTGGGCGAGGCCCGCTGGCCGGCCAAGGCATCGTCCTCGGGCGTGATCGACACTTGCGGCTTCAAGAAGGACGGCTTCTTCTTCTACCAGAGCCAGTGGACTCCCAGGCCAATGGTGCATCTCTTCCCGCACTGGAACTGGAAGGGCAGGGAAGGCCAGTTCATCCCGGTCACCTGTTACACCAACTGCGAGACCGTCGAACTCTTCATCAACGGCAGGTCCGTAGGCGTGCGCGGCTACGAATTTCCTCGCTACGGGATGCAGGACCGCTACGGAAACGTCGCGCCCCATGATCGCACTTTGCGCACGACCGCGGACCTGCACCTCTCTTGGGATGTCCCCTACGAGCCGGGAACGCTGAAAGTGGTTGGCACCAGGGCCGGAGTCGCCGCCGCCACCGCGGAGGTATCCACCACCGGCGAGCCGGCCTCGATTCGCCTATCGGCCGATCGCACGGAGATCGCCGCGGATCGCCGCGACGTAGCCCACATTATGGTTGAGGTGCTCGATCCGCAGGGTCGCGTCGTCCCGACTGCTGAGAACGAGATTGCGTTCGACCTGCTCGGCGAGGGCAAGCTGATCGGTGTGGACAATGGAAATCCGCAGAGCCACGCTGGCTATAAGACGAATCGTTGTCAGGCTTTCAACGGACTATGTCTGGCCGTGGTGCAGTCCACTGCAAGGCCGGGAAGCATTCGGATCACCGCCTCGTCGCCTGCGCTTCAGGGGGATGCGCTGACGATCTCGGCGAAAGCTTGACCGCGGCGGCGGTCGCAGCCGCATTACTCGTGGAAATGGAACGCTACGCCGACGGTAATGACGCTCGGGTGCAAAGTCCCCAGCGGGAACCCGGCCCAGTTCTGAAGCTCGTAGTCGCCGCGGACATTGATCGAGCGCCGCACCCGCACGTCGACTCCGCCGCCGTAGGTGTAGAGGTTGTAGGCCACGTTGGCGATATTGTTCGAGAAGTTATAGATACCCCGTCCGTACAGAACCTTGGCATAAGGAATGAACGGGCCGCGGGCGAGAAAGATGCGCGGGCCAATCTCGTAGGTCCTCTCATATACCGTCGAGTCCGCCGTCGACCGGTTTTGCCGGAAATCGAACTCGCCGCCCCAGTGGTTCCGCTTGTCGAACGTGGTGTAGGCCGCGCCGCCGATCAGGCGAATCGGAGTGAAGTTGTAATCCGACGTGGCGAACACGAAACCGCCGCCAATCTGCAGATCGCCCACGCGGGTCGCCGTCGGCTCCGACTGCGCTCGCGCCGGAATCGAAGCGCAGCATGCCGCCACCACGGCCAAAATCGCCGCCATGATGCCCCGATGCAGCCTGGCCGGGCGGCCAGCTTCACGGCTGAATGGATTGCGGCAATGAGGGAGGGCTTCTCCCGCGTGCAGCCAGTCGTTCATCCCTCACTCCTGCCCCGCATAGACGGTTCCTGAATTAACGCGATTACCGGGCTGCGCCAGAGTATCATCGGAGGCGCCGCAGGTTGCGGCAAAATGCCTGGCTCCGGTGCCCGAATCGCTGCCGCCGGAGTATGCCCGGATCCAGCTGCAGGCATCCAGGACTTGCGCCGGCGCGGAGAATTTTACCGTCCATATTGGATTGCTGTGTAAACTCTTGCGCATGGTAACAGGTCTCATGTATCACTTGGCTGGCACTCTATGCGTCCACGCTTTGCGCTGCTGATTGGCTTGCTCGTCGTCACTCTCGGGTTCGGCAGATACGCCGCCGGACAGACCTGTATCGGGTCGTCCTGCCAGGTGACCTGCCCCGGGAACGGGACCACCTCGATCACGGGTACGGTCTATGCGCCCAACGGGACCGACCCGCTGCCCAACGTCACCGTCTACATTCCGACGACACCGGTCGCGGCCTTCACGCCAGGGGTTAGTTGCCCGGTCGTGGGAGCGCCGCCCTCGGGATCGCCGCTGGTCGGCACCGAGACGGATGTGAATGGCAACTTCACGCTGATTGACGTGCCCGTGGGCAGCAATATTCCGCTGGTCATCGTCTCCGGCCGCTGGCGCCGCCAGTTGACGATTCCTACCACGACCGCGTGCGTCAACACCCCCCTGCCCGCCAACTTTGCCGTGATGCCCCAGAACCACAGCCAGGGTGATATTCCCCTGATCGCAATCGCGACAGGGTCGGCCGACCAGGCGGAGTGCGTGCTGCTGAAGATGGGTATCAGCCAGTCGGAGTTTACCGACCCCGGCGGCGGAGGTCGAATCAACCTCTTTGGGGGAGGCGGTGCGGCGGGTTCTGGCGTCGTACTTGATGCAGCCACGCCCACGCAGGCGTCGTTGATGGGAACCGCTTCAAACATCAATTCCTACGACGTGCTAATGCTCCCGTGCGAAGGAGCCAATTATCCGAAGCCGGCGCAGGAACTGGCTAATTTGGTCAATTTCGCAAACTCCGGCGGCAGGGTCTATTCGAGTCACTTTAGCTACTCCTGGATGTATCAGAACTCGCCCTTCAACGGAGTTGCCAGCTGGATTGGTGGCACTGCCTCCAACCCAGTGACGCCTGACCCAGGAGTGGCAACGGTCGATACCAGCTTTACGGGAGGACAGACGCTCGCTCAGTGGCTACAGAACGTCGGCGTAACGACAACGCTCGGACAAATGACGATCTCGACATTGAGAAAGGACACCAACGGAGTCATCGCACCCACGCAATCATGGCTTGCACTTAACAACACGGCCTACGGGGATCCGGTAATGCAATTCGTCTTCGATACGCCGATTGCGCCAGCCGGTCAGACCATCAATCAGTGCGGCCGCGTCCTGTTCAACGAGTACCACGTGGAGAACGGCAGCAGTTCGCCCAGTCAGTCCTTTCCCTCGGAATGCACCGGCAGTGCCGCCATGACGCCGCAGGAGAAACTGCTCGAGTACATGTTGTTCGAACTGACCGACGAGGGCGGCCAGCCATCCCTTTCCCCGACTTCGCAGAACTTCGGGTCCGAGGCGGTCGGCTTCACCAGCCCGGTCACAATCTTCACCTGGACCAATAACTCCAGCTTTACCTCCCAGGTCTCGACCGCGCTTACGACCGGCGATTTTGCCGTGTTTTCCAACAACTGCGCCTCGGTAGCGGGCGGCGCCAGTTGCCAGATTGGCGTCACCTTCACGCCAACCGCGCTCGGCGCCCGCACCGGTACCCTCACCGTAGCCTCGTCCGGCAACACCCTCACCGCCGCGCTCAGCGGCACCGGCACGCCCGGCTACTCCCTTTCGGCTAGCTCACTCGCCTTCGGCAGTTTGGATGTCGGCAACTCTGCCTCGCAGACGCTGACCTTAACGAGCCTCGCCTCCGGCACGCTTCCCATTCCCGCCTTTGTCACGACCGGCGAGTACTCCGTCAGCACCGCCGCCTGCGGAAGCAGTATCGCGGCGCTCGCCACCTGCCCGGTCAAGGTCACCTTCCTGCCAACGACGACTGGAACGCAGAATGGAACGGTTGGCGTCAACTCCACCAATCTCCTCTACAACGGCTTGAACGCAACCCTCACCGGTAACGGCATCGACTTCACCATCGGCCTCAATCCCACCTCCGGGACCGTGGTTGCCGGCGACGGCACCAGCACCACCGCGACCCTCACCCCGCTGGCCGGCTTCGCCGCTCCGCTCACGATCACCTGCACCGTCGCGGGGGCGGTCGCCTCCGCTTGCGGCCTGGCCACCACGACCGTCACTCCCACCACCGTCACATCCGTAGTCGCCAGTATGACCACCACCTCGCAATACACCGTCATCGGCTACGGCGGTTTTGGCGGCCGCGGCTGGCTGTGGCTGGTGGCGCTGGGCAGCGGCTGGCTGTTGGGGCGCACGCGCAAAAGGGCCGCGGCGAGCCTGCGTTTCGCGCTGATGATCGCTCTGTTCGCAGCACTGGGTCTGTCGATCTCAGGTTGCTCGGGCAAACTGCCCGCCCAGAATCCCGCCTACACCGCGCCCGGCAGTTACACCATCACCGTCTCGGCGACCGATGGCTTTCTGGTTCACGCCGCCAGCTACAGCCTGACGGTTAAAGCGAACTAGTCCCGGCAGGCTGCCGCGCCCGTTTCGCTTCTCTTCGATTGTTCAGGTAAATGGTCGGGGCGATTGGATTCGAACCAACGACCCCCTGCTCCCGAAGCAGGTGCGCTACCAGACTGCGCTACGCCCCGAATTTAATCCCATAGGAATGCCGGCGCGATGTGCCATCCGCAAGCCGTGGGAAGACTCGCCACGAACGCAGTACCGACTCAAGCAGTTTAGCAGAGAATTCGCGCTCCATGGGGGGCGGATTTTGCTTCAGTCTGGCCGGCCCGTCCATTGCGGCAGCCAATCGCGCCGGATATAATGGCAATGGATGATTTCTGTCGGTCAGTGCGCGAATTGTTGTCGCCCAATTGCCTCGGGCGACTTCTGTCGACTCTAACGTTCTCATCCCCCATTAGACTCCAAAACTCATCTTTTTGCTTCATAGCGGTCGCGGCCTGCATCTCTTTCTTTCAGCGCGACGGAGATCCCAACCTCAATGACGACACTGGCAACGGCGGAATCCGAGACTCTCCAGATTCATCCCGCCCGGCTGAATCACCTGCAGGCGCTCGAGACCGAGAGCATCTCGATCCTGCGTGAAGCCGTCGCCGAGTTCGCCCGTCCGGTCATGCTCTACTCCATCGGCAAGGATTCGTCGGTCATGCTGCGCCTCGCGCAGAAGGCCTTCCATCCGGGAAAGATTCCCTTTCCGCTGCTCCATGTCGATACCAGTTACAAGTTCCCGGAGATGATTCGCGTTCCGTGATGAATATACGCGCGAGATTGGCGCCGAACTGATCGTGCATCGCAACGAATACGCCATCGCTGCAGGAGCGAATCCCTACACCCTGGGCACCCAGAACTGCTGCGGACTGCTGAAGACGCGCAGCCTGCTGGACGCCCTCGAGGAAGGCGGCTTCGACGCGGCCTTCGGCGGCGCCCGGCGCGACGAAGAGAAGTCCCGTGCCAAGGAACGCGTTTACTCCTTCCGCGACTCCGCCGGCCAGTGGGACCCGAAAAACCAGCGGCCCGAGTTGTGGAGCCTCTACAACTCCCGCCTGCGCAAGGGCGAAAGCATCCGCGTGTTTCCCCTCTCCAACTGGACCGAGCTTGACATCTGGCTCTATCTCTACGCAGAAAAAATCCCCATCGTGCCGCTTTACTTCGCCAAGCAGCGCCCCATCGTTGTCCGTGGCGGCGCGCTCACCTTCGTTCACGACGACTTCAAGCTCTTCCCCGGCGAGAAGGTAGAGAACATGATGGTGCGTATGCGCTCGCTCGGTTGCGCGCCCTGCACCGGCGCCATGCGCAGCGAGGCGGACACGCTGCCCAAGATCATTGAGGAGCTCATTAGCTTCCGTCGCAGCGAGCGCGAAAACCGCGCCATCGACCACGATGAAGAAGGCTCGATGGAAGTCAAGAAGCGGGAGGGCTACTTCTAATGAGTACTCACACTGCTACTCCTCCCGAACACTACGCCGCCTCACACGCATTCCAGGAGTTCCTCGACGCCCATCTCGGCCAGGAGATGCTCCGCTTCACCACCGCCGGCTCGGTCGACGACGGCAAGTCCACCCTCATCGGCCGCTTGCTGCACGACACCAAGAGCGTCTATGAAGACCAACTTGCCGCGGTGAAGAAGTCCCGCGTCAATCGCGCTGCCAACGGCCACGTCGACTTCTCCCTGCTCACCGACGGGCTCAAGGCCGAGCGCGAGCAGGGCATCACCATCGACGTTGCCTATCGCTACTTCTCGACCACGCGGCGGAAGTTCATTATCGCCGACACCCCCGGCCACGAGCAGTACACCCGCAACATGGCCACTGGCGCCTCCACCGCCGATGTGGCGATCATTCTCATCGACGCCAAGGCTTACGCGAAGGCCGGAGGCTTGCTGGCCCAATCCCGCCGGCACACCTACATCGCGTCGCTGCTCGGCATTCCGCACGTGGTCGCTGCCGTCAATAAAATGGATCTGGTCGACTATTCCGAGGTGAGCTTCAACTCGATTCGCTCGGACTTCCAGGCGCTCTGCGCGCAGCTCGGACTGCCCGACGTCGAAATCATTCCGGTCAGCGCACTGGAGGGCGAAAACGTGGTCACGCCCAGCGCGGCGATGCCTTGGTACCACGGGCCTACGCTGCTGGAGTATCTCGAGACCGTGCCGCTGGCGCTGGCCGAAACCACCGGCCCCATGCGCTTTCCGGTACAGCTGGTGTTACGGCCCGACGCCAACTTCCGTGGCTTCGCTGGACAGGTCGCGCGCGGAACGCTGCGTGCCGGCGACGCCGTGATGGCGCTGCCTTCGCGGAGAGAGACGAAGGTGCGCCGCATCGTCACCTACGATGGCGACCTTGCTGCCGCGTCCTATCCGCAGAGCGTCACCGTCGAGCTGGAGGACGAGATCGACCTCAGCCGTGGCGAGATGCTCGTCGCCGCTGAGGCCGCAGGCGAGGCGCTTCCCGAAGTCAGCAACCGCTTTCGCGCCATGGTTGTCTGGATGCACGAAGACCCGCTCGTCGTCGGACGCACCTACATCGCCAAGCACACGACGCGTACTGTGCGCGCCACAGTGCGCGCGATTCGCTACCGCGTCGACGTAAATAATCTGGGCGAAACGCCCTCCGACACCATTGCAATGAACGAGATTGCGGAGGTGGAGTTCGAAACCAACCTCCCGCTCTTTTTCGACAGCTATCGCGCCTGCCGCTGGACCGGATCGCTGATCCTGATCGACGCGCTCACCAACGCGACCGTCGGCGCGGCCATGATAACCAGCGCGCTTGAGAATGTTGCCGTATCTTCGGCCGAATCCGAAACGGCGTCCCTGATTCTCCTCTCCGGCCAGCCTCAGCGAGCCGTGCGCGTGCGGGACGCACTGCTCGCCCGCGGCGACCGCGCCATCCTCATCGACGACCCGCAGATCACCGACTCCGCCGTCCCGTCGGTCGTCCGCGCCCTCGCACTCGCCGGTGTGATCGCCGTCTCCTCGCGCCCTCTCGCGCAGGCCATCCTCTCTGAGGTTGAAGCCTTCGCCGGCGTCGTGCGCGCCGAAAACGATCAGGACGAAGCAACCATTCTCAACGCGTTACGAAAATCATGAGTGTGACCGTCGAAGTTACGAATTACGAAACCCTCCCCGCCGAGGCCCTGGTCGAACAGATCGTCCGCGACTCCGCGGGCGCGCCCATCTGCCTTACCAGCAGCTTTCAGACGGAAGACATGGTGGTGCTGCACATGCTGCGCCAGCATCTGCCAGGTGTCCCTGTCATCTTCCTCGAAACCGGCTATCACTTCAAAGAGCTGCTGGCCTACCGCGACCGTATGGCTGCCGAGTGGAAACTGAATCTCGTCAACGCACTCCCGAAGACGACCCTCAAAGAGCATGAGGCCCAGCATGGCCTGCTCTACATCGTGCAGCCTACCGAGTGCTGCGCCATCCGCAAAGTCGAGCCGCTGATGCGCCACCTCGAGCCGTTCGACTGGTGGTTCACCGGCCTGCGCCGCGAGCAGTCGCCCACCCGCGCCAACTTGCGCAAGGTCGAAGACCATCGCACGCCCACCGGTAAGCAGATGAAGAAAGTCAGCGTCCTCGCCGACTGGACAATGGCCCAGGTCGATGCCTATGCCGACGCTCACGGGATTCCGAAACTAGAGCTCTACGCGCGCGGATATACCAGCATCGGCTGCGAGCCCTGCACCGCCATCCCCGAGGCCGGAGCCGATGCGCGCAGCGGCCGCTGGGGTGGCAAGAAGCTTGAGTGCGGCATCCATACCTTTTCCGAGAAGGTATAAACTCCTGTCACGGGCAGGATGCGATGGTTGATCGAAGGCGAATCGTACGGCAGTGGCGGCAGGGCAACGCCAGGGTGTTGGTCACGCTGGTGCACGCAGAAGGCTCGTCCTATCGCAGGCCTGGTGCGCATCTTCTCATCGGCGCGGATGGCGAGTACGCCGGCACCATCAGCGGCGGCTGTCTCGAAGCCGAGGTCGTCCGCAAGGCTGCATGGATGGTTCGCAACGGCGCGGTGGTTGAGCGCTATTCCACTCTTTTCGACGATACCGCGGAGATCCCGTTCGGCTTGGGCTGTGGCGGCATCGTCGACCTGCTGCTCGAACCCGCCGACACTCCCGAGTGCTCCGCGCTGGTAGATGCGATGGAGGCTTCACTGGATGGAATCGAAGCCCTCGTCGCAACCTGGCTGCCCGCCCACGACCGTCCGTTTGCGCGGGCGATCTTTGCCGCGGACGGCAGCCTGGTCTTCGCGAGCGATTCGCTCCGCGCCGCCGAGTTGGGAACCATTACGGTTACAAATACGTCCACTGGCATCGTTCCTGGCACTGGCAGCGTTTATTTCGAACCTTGTCCGCTCCGCAGCGGCTCTTCGTGCTCGGCGCCGGTGACGATGCCAAGCCGGTCGTCACCTTGGCCTCGCTGCTCGGCTGGAATGTGACGGTTGCCGATGGGCGCAAGCAGCTCCTGCTGGCCGATCGCTTTCCCGAGGCGGAGTGCGTGCTCGCGGTTAACTCGATGGCCGAGCTTGGCGTTACCGCGGCGGATGCGGTCGTCATCATGACCCACAGCTACGAGCAGGACCGCACGCTGCTGACCGGGGTGCTCGGCGCCAGCGAAGTTCCGGGTTACATCGGCCTTCTAGGGGCGTCGCATCGCAGCAGCCTGCTGCTCAGCGAAGCCGCGTCAGCACTGGGCTGCGCCGTCGCCGAGTGTTGCGAAAAGGTTTGGGCGCCGGTCGGGCTCGATCTTGGCGGAGACGGCGCGGAGGCGATTGCGCTCGCCGTAATCGCCGAGGTGCAGGCATGGCGCCAGGGAAAACTTGGCTCGTCGCGCCGGCTGACGCCCGATTTTATCGCCCAGCAGATCGAAAAGGGCGGGGCGTCGCGCTACCTGCAGACGCAGTGTGCGCTGGGCTCGTGACCGCCGTGATCATCCTGGCCGCAGGCGCTTCGACGCGGCTGGGTGCACCCAAACAATTAGTGATGCTTGGCACCGAGACCCTTCTCGCCCGCGCAGTCCGCACCGCGCGCGAAGCCGGCTGCTGCTCCAGTTGTCGTCGTGCTCGGCGCAAGCGCGGAACTCATTCAGAAGCAGTGCGATCTGGCTGATGCGGTGGTCGTGGTCAACGCTGCATGGAGTGAAGGCATGGCTTCCTCCATCCGGATTGGCATCGGGGCCGTCGCTGGCGCTAGCGGAGTCGTGCTGATGACCTGCGACCAGCCGGCAGTAACGCCAGAGCATCTGCTGAAATTGACTGCGTCCGGCGACGTGACGGCGTCCTCGTATGCTAGCCGACGCGGTGTCCCCGCGTATTTTCCCGCGCAGGCATTTCCCCCCTCAGGGAACTGAGCGGTGACTCAGGAGCGCGTGATCTGCTGCGCTCGTCAGGCAACCGTGCCGTTAGCTGGGAGGCGAATTGGATGTGGATACGCTCCAGCAACTCACGCAGGTGCGAGAGTTGCTCGGTTAGGGCAGAAGGCTGCGCAGGAACTCTTCCAGCAGATTCGCGGCAACCGCAGCGCGGTACCTGGCGGTGGAGCGGATGTCGTCGATGGGGCGGGCTTCCGTGGCGAGCGCGGTGCGGGCAGAGGCGATCAGCCCGGGCAGAGTCTCCGGGGTGACGGACTGATTGAGCAGAGCCTGTTCGGTCGCGGTGCTCCGGGCGGGCGTCTCGCGCAGGGAAGCAGCACCGATGCGAATGTCCTGAATCCTGCCTTCGGCGATCAGCGCCAGGCACGCCAAAGCGATTTTGGAGATGGCCTGCGCGTTGCGGGTGCCAACTTTGCGAATGTACGAACGATAGCCGAAGAATTTTCGCGGCAGGGTGATGCTGAAGAGCAACTCGTCCGTGGCGAGGACGGTCTTCTTATAACTGAGG
>CAWBFL010000074.1:0-39893 GCA_963787905.1 uncultured Acidobacteriaceae bacterium
AGGGCAGGCGAATTTCCAGCGAGTTTTCAAATGCTTGCGGAGCGGCCGGGGCGATTGCGCGGCCGGGCTGGAGAGATCAGGGGCCGGGTGCGCGGGTCGGATTGGCACGAATTCCGGGCGGGGACGGTCGGCGGTGGCGCCGATCTTCCGGGGGGCTGGGGGACGGTCTGGTTGGTCCCTGGGCGGGCGCCGCGTGGAAACACAAATTTCTTGACAACGATGTATTGGAGTGGGAGACTCCTTTGCGAAATTGGAATGGTCATACCTCTGTACCACGCAGACGGACAGCCGGACTGTGCGGGAGGGAGGTTCTGGGCCAGTCGGCAGCAGACCGTTTCGATTCTTTCGGGAGGCTCGGCGCATGACTCGTACAAATTCTTCAAGACGTGTGATCTACCGGTTGGGTTTGCTGGCAGCAATGCTGGGGCTGGGCGCCGGCGCACTGCGGGCGCAGCTCGCGGGCAACGGAGAGATTACGGGCACGGTGACGGACGCATCCGGCGCTGTGATCCCGAATGCCACGGTCACGGTGACCGCGATTGACACCAAGCAGAACATCATTCGCCGCACCACCAGCGCGGGCGATTACACGGTGACTCCGTTGCCGCCGGGAAACTACAACGTGGTGGTCACGGCGCCGGGGTTTGAGAAGTACGTGCAGGAGAACGTGAGCATCAACGCGCTGGAAAAGATTTCGCTGGAGATCAAGCTCACCGTGGGCGCGACCAGCGAGACGGTGACCGTCACCACGCTGCCTCCGAACATTACGACGACCGACGCCACGCTGGGCGGAGCGATGGAATTGCAGATGTATGCCAACCTCCCGCTGCAGATGTCGCAGGGCGGGTCGGGGACGCCGGATCAGCGGCGCGCGACGGATTTCGAGTACCTGATGCCGGGCGTGCAGAACAACTGGGTGGGCAGCAACAACAGCACTCAGGCCTCGGGCATCATCAACGGCAGCGGTCCGGCGGCGGGCGCGGAAGAGGTATACATCGACGGCGTGGACATGTCGACGCCGCAGTCGGTGGGCGATCCGCGATTTGTGTGGACGGCGATGGGCGTGGATGCGGTGAGTCAGTTCCAGGTGCTGACGGCGGGCTGGGGCGCGCAGTACGGCGGCCAGGGCGTGGAGAATTTTTCGGTGAAGCAGGCCGGCAACAGCTTCCATGGCGCCATGTATGAGTACTTCCGCAATGCGGCGCTGGATGCGTGGCAGTTTACCGCGAAGAAACCGACGCCCAATACGCAGGGCACGGTGATCCAGGGCGGCATCAAGCCGAGAGAGAACCAGAACGAATACGGCATCGTGCTGAACGGGCCGATCCTGAAGAACAAGCTGTTTCTGTTCTACAACTACGGGCAGTACCGGGAAGCGGCCGGACCGACGGTGCAAGCTCAGACTGCGCCGACCTGCGCGATGATGGGCTATGCGGTGGGTGCGGACGGAAACTGCGACACGGCGCTCGGGTATGCGGACTTCAGCGGATTTTCGGCTCCGACCTCCAGTGGGGGAACCGGATACAACATTTACGATCCAAATACACAGACCTACAACTGCGCGGGCACTGCGGCCTCGCCTTGCTCACGCACCCAATTCGATGGAATGAAGAATGGCGTGGCCACGCTGAATGTGATTCCGGCGAGCCGCTTTTCGCAGGTTTCGAACTACTACAACCAGTTCATGATCCAGTCCTCGGTGGAGAAGATCGTGAATCAGAATGCGTACTCATCCAACCTGCTGGACGGCTACTCCTCGGGGCTGAGCAACTGGTATCAAACCGGACGGCTGGACTACAACGTAAGCCAGAAGAACCAGCTGAGTTTGATTGTGGCGTTTGGGCGGCAGGCCAGCACGGGCTTCGCGTCGGTGCAGCACACGGTGCCGCTGCCGGTGACCTCGAACCAGATGCTGCCGCCGTTCCAGACCAACCAGACCTATGCGCCGCAAACGACGGTCGACATGGTGAAGGATGTGTACACCATCAACTCGAGTCTGGTGAACCAGGTCTCAGTGGGCTATGCGCGCTACAAGAGCGCGTCGACCACGCCGAACGACGCGGCAATTTACAGCGCCGCGAGCTCCGGCCTGATCGGGATGCCGCCGGGGCAGGCATCGAATGGATTCCCGGGCATTACTTTTTCCAGTCCGGATCAGATCAACTCCGAAGGAGGGTATGCCTGGAACACCAAGGTATCGAACTCCTACAACCTGACGGACAACCTGGTGTGGGTGAAGGGGAAGCACAACCTGACGCTGGGCGGCCAGGGAGTGCGGCTGGAATACAACTACATCAAGGTTGCGACGGCTTCGGGGCCGATGGGCTTCACGTTTTCTCCAACCGAGACGTCGACCTTTTCGGCGAGCCCGGGCGCGAGTCTCAGCTCGTCGGCCGGCGCTGCGTATGCCAGCTACATGCTGGGTGCGGTGCACGCGTCCAGCGTGACGGCCGACTATCCGGAGACGGGATCGCGGTTCAACGATTGGTCGTTCTGGGGACAGGACGACTACAAGGTATCTGCGAGGCTGACGCTGAACCTGGGGCTGCGCTGGGACATCTTCCCGCCGTATGCGGAGGTGCACAATCAATACACCTTCCTGAACCCGACGGCGACCAATCCGATCACGGGCAATCTGGGAACGCTTGAGTTTGCGGGGCCGGGCACGCCGGGGATTTACTCCGGCGAGACGAGGACGCCGACGTGGTTCAAGAACTTCGGACCGCATATCGGCATGGCGTACTCGATCGATCAGAAGACTGTGATTCGGGCCAGCTATCTGCTGACCTATGCGCACGGCGACAACATCGGGGGCGCCGCGAACGTGGGGCCATCGGTGCTGGGTCTGACTCCGGCGGCAACGGCGCCCAGCGGCCTGAGCAGCGCACCTGCCTTCTATTGGGACCAGGAGAACTCGTCTGGAGCCTCCTACTGCACGAATGGCATTTATAACGGGAGCGGCGGCGTTGCCTGCGGCTGGACGGGCTCAATCCTGGCACCCGCCACGGCGATTTCGTCGGCTAACGGCTGGGGCAACGGGAGCCTGGCGACTTACGGGACGGGCAACACGACCTCCACGACAAACGGCGGGCTGTACTACAGCGGGACGGCGACGGGGCAGAACGGGCAATCCACATCGAGCCCTGCGTACTATGACCCGTACCTGGCAGGACGCGCGCCGGAGTATGGCAACTGGAACATTGGCATTCAGCGGGAGATCACCAAGGACATGGCGATCAATATCAGCTATGTCGGCTCGGAGGGCCACTTTGAATCGATTGCGAATGCAGTGGGAGCGAGGAATGGCTACCTGCCCGAATCGATGGCCGCGATGGCCGGCTACAACGTCAGCGGCGGCGTGGCGAGCCCGTGTTCCGGCGCCGGCTGCACCGCGCCGCTGCTCACGCAGAAGTCGACCGCGGCCGACCTTGCACTCGCGACCGGGGCCGGATTCGTTCCGCCCAATCCCTACACGTCCGCCGCGACGTATTACGCGAAGAACTCGGTATACCAGTATTACCTGGCGTATCCGCAATACAAGAGCATTACGGACGGCACCAGTTTTGTGGGCAATTCGAACTTCAATGCGCTCGAGATTACGCTGAAGCAGCGCACGGCCCACGGCCTGGACATGATGCTGAACTACACCTACTCGAAGACCATCGACGACCTGGGCACGTTCCGGGTGGGCGACAATCCGCGGCTTGACCGGTCGCTCTCGACGGCGGACGAACCGCAGAATCTGGCGGGGACGGCGGTCTACCAACTGCCGTTTGGAAAGGGGCACATCGGCGCGGACAACCTGTTTGTGCGCGCGATCGGCAGCGACTGGGTCCTCTCCGGGATCGCGACCTATCACTCGGGTTTCCCGATTGCGGTTACGGGGTCGGGTTGCGGAGGCTCGTCGATCCTGAACCAGTGCATGCCGAGCGTTGTTGCCGGCAATGCTTCGCGCATCAACGGGGGCTACGGCAAGCACACCACGGCTTCGCCGCTATCGACCAGCTACTTCGGCGCTGTCCAATACATCAATCCCAACGCCTTCACGGTTGCTCTGAACTCGACCTCGACGCAGGTGGGAACGGTTACGGCAACCTCATCCGCACAGTCCACCAACGTTGGCCCGGGGCCGGCACTGTACGTTCCTGGCAACGCGCCCCGCGTGGCGGCCCTGAACCTGTGGGGGCCGAGCCTGTTCAACATCGATCTGGGCTTGAAGCGCAGCTTCCCGATTTACGAGAACTTCAAGCTGCTATTCGAAGTGAACGGGTTGAATGCGTTGAACCACGTGGTGTTTGCCGCGCCGGGCGCTGTGGCCAACGGCGGCGCAGCCTTTGGGGAACTGACCAGCGTGGCCAACACCGCACGCGACTTCCAGGTGTCGGCTCGCATTACGTGGTAGCACCGGCAAGCGAACAAGGACTGTAATTCTGTTGCCGCCTCGCATGCATGGAGGCGGCAACTTTTTTGACTTCGCCGGATGGCACGGGGGTTCGGGGCCGAGGACGAACGGAGAAGGGGGCAAGCGAGGCGAGATCAGTGCTGGTTCCGGTTCGCTATACTCTTCTGGACTTTCTATTCTGCAATGCGAGGGCCCAATGTTTCGATTCGACCATGGCGGCAAGGAAGAGCAACGAGTGAAACCGCACCTGCGCGCGGGGGCAGTGCTGCTGGCAGCCTGCGCCGCGACGGCGATGGGGCAAGCGCCGGCGCCGGCCGCGCCGCAGCCGGGCCCGCCTCCGGTGCGGTCCCAGTTCCATGAGCCGGCGGCGATGGACTTCAACGACCATACGGGATTCACGCAGATCTTCGACGGCAAGAGCCTGGCGGATTGGGAGGGCGATCCCACGGTGTGGCGGGTGGAGAATGGCGCGATTGTCGGCGAGTCCAGCAAAGACAACGTGGTCTACAACGCGTACCTCTGGCGGCGCGACCTGGTGGCGAAGGATTTTGATTTGAAGCTGGAGATCAAGTGCGAGATTGCCGGCGGCAGCGGCATTCAGTATCGCAGCCAGACGGGGCTGCCGTGGAACAAGCCGCTGCATCCGGGGGAGAAGCGCAATCTCGATTGGATGATGACCGGTCCGCAGGCGGATTTCTGGTTTCCGGTGAACCCGCTGCATGCTTCCTACAGCGGGCAGTTCTACTCGGAGAACACGCCGCTGGGAATTGTTGCGTGGCGTGGGGAAGTGGTGAATTCGACGGCCGGCGCGGGACCGCAACTGGTGGGCACGATCGGAGATCGCAGCGCGCTGGGCGGCTATGTGAAGGTGAACGACTGGAACCAGTACGAGATCATCGCACGCGGCGGGACGATGATCCATATCCTCAATGGGCAGCTGATGTCGGTGCTGATCGACGACGATCCAGCCTCCTCCAACAACCAGGCGGGGAAGATCGGGATTGAGTTGGAAGGCACGCCGGCGAAGGTCTCGGTGCGCAACGTCTGGATCAAGAAGCTGGACTGAGAGTATTAGAAGTGGATGCCGCCGCCGCAGATGAGGACCTCGCCGGTGACGTAGTCCGACAGCGGCGAGCAGAAGAAGAGGACGGCGCCGGCGGCTTCGTCGGGCGTGCCCAGGCGGCCGAGCGGGCAGGAGTTCTTCAGGGATTCGAGCAGCGCCGGCTGCAGGCCGACGCGGATGTCGCGGCCATGCATGCGGACGCTGGCGTTGGGGCCGTCGAGCGGCTGCACCAGGCGGGTTTCGATGAGGCCGAAGCCGACGGCGTTGACATTGACGTTGTAGCGGCCCCATTCCTTGGCCATGGTGCGGGTCAGGCCGATGACGCCGGCCTTCGCGGAGGAGTAGCCGGCTTGCCCGGGATTGCCGTCGGTGCCGGCAATGGAGGTGATGTTGACCACCTTGCGCATGACGCGGCGGTCTGGCTGCGGCTTCGGCTTTGGCTGCCTCGCGGATGTAGGCGGAGGCGGCGCGGAGGATGCGGAAGGGCGTGACCAGGTGAATGTCGAGCATGGCCTGAAACTGCTCGTCGGTGGTTTTCTGGATGACGCTGTCCCAGCTGTAGCCGGCGTTGTTGACGATGATGTCGATGGCGCCGAAGGCGGCGAGCACTGCCTTTACGACGGCCTCGGGCGTGGCGGGATCGGTGAGATCTCCGGTCACGTGGCGGACGCGGTCCGGGTAGCCGACCTCGGCTGCCGACTCCAGCAGGAGGGCTTCGTCGAGGTCATTCAACATGACGCGAGCGCCGGCGGCGGCAAGGCGTTTGGCGATGGCGCGGCCGATACCGCGGCCCGAGCCGGTGACCAGCGCGGTGCGGCCTTCGAGGGTGAACGGCGACGCGGGCGCGTCCGCGGCGGATTGAGCGGGAAGGGGCGGGGTTGGGGATTTCAGCGTGGCCGACATAGCTTGGACGTTCTCCGTGGCAAGGGTGCGGGCAAACGGGGTTTCGCTGCCGTACCTCCGGCTTCGAATTATATGCACTGTGCCGCCCGGTGCAGCAGCGGGCGCTGCGCAGGACCGCGAACGCGGGAGCCGGGCCGGCATTTTCTTTGGGAGGCGGCGCAAGAATCGGTGCGGCTCAGGCGATACTACTATGTGGATGAAGCCTTTCGATGCACCCGGTTTCGGGCCCCCTTTTGAAGCGAGAGGTTGGCGCTTGCAGCGTTTCCGCCTGGTTGGCGCGGCAGCCGGTGCGCTGGCTCTGCTGTTTGCGGTTGCGGCCCACGCGCAGGCGGGACCGCCGTTCCGCACGGACGACCCGGAGACTCCGGGCAACAAGCATTGGGAGATTAACTTCGGCTGGATTGGCGACCGCAATCCTGCCGCGGGCGCGTACCAGGTGCCCGACTTCGACTTCAACTACGGTCTGGGCGACCGCATCCAGTTGAAGTACGAAATTCCCATCGCGATTGAAGAGACGCGTCCGCAGCCCGCAACCGGCGACACCCCGGCGCAGGCAGGGCAGGTGATCGGCGGACTGGGCGAGAGCCTGCTGGGCATCAAGTGGCGATTCTATCAGCACCACCCGGGCGATGCGGCGATGCACGACCGCTTCGGCACGGGTTTGCTCGAGGTGTTTCGACACGCTGCGCCAGTCGAGCCGGCGGCAGCGTCGGGCGACTCGCCGGGCGCGGCGGAGGCGCCGGAGCAGGTGGTGAACCTCAGCATCGGCACGTATCCGCAGCTTTTTCTGGACAATCCGACGCGATCGGTTCCGCGCGGCGTGGTTGCGCCGGGGCCGAGCTTTTATCTGCCGGTGGAGATGAATTGGCGGATCGGGCCGATTCGTTTTGACGGCGAGGTTGGCTACAACTTCGGCAACCATGCGGTGCCGCAGAGCTGGGGGCGAGGACTGATCGTGGGCCACGAGTTCAGCGACCGGACGGAGGCGTATATCGAGTTGTACGACCAGCAGGATGCCAACCGGATCCGGCCGGGCCAGGGCGTGGGGCAGTTCGCGACCGGGTATCCCAAGCAGCGGGAGACGACGCTGGGGCTGGGCGGACGGCAGTCGATGAACAAGGCCAATACGCTGAATTTGCTGCTGATGGGCGGGCGCAGCTTTCAGACGGTCTCAGTTGATAACAGCCAGCCAAGCTGGATTGCGTATGTCGGGTTTCAGGTGCTGCTCGGTCCCAAATGAGGAGCTGGCCGCAGACGCGGCCCGTGCGGCCGCAACGTACCGGGCTATGAATTAACCGGTTGCGGCTTGCTTTCCTCGGCGTGCCAGCGGCCCGCGAGCACATACAAGACCAGCACCACCGTGAAGAGCAACGGAACCAACTGGAACCAGGGAGAGGTCCGGTCTTCCAGCGCCAGGCTGGTTCCGAGGGCAATGGTCGTGGTAAACAACAGCAGCAACTCGGCCAGCGTGCGCCTGCCCTGCAGCATGCGCTCCCACAGCAGGGCCAGCAGGATGTATCCGAGCACCAGGGCATCCAGCCAGCTGACCGGCGAAACACACAGCGACAGCAGGGCGAACGCGGCGAGGACCAGCGTGCGCTCCGGTGGCTGCACGCCGCTTCCATGCCGGATCGTCAGCAACGCGGCGGTCGCCATCAGGCCGGCGGAGATCAGCTTGCCCAGCAGGACGACGCGGTGCGGGACCACGAACTCCGCGTAGTCCCGTCCATGGCTCCACAGCAGTCCGACGACCGAGAGCACGCTTAGGTTCTGGCGGTGGATGATTCCCGCGGACATGGGGGGAATGACGTGCCGCCCATAAAACATCAAGGTGGCCGGCGAGTTGAGAACGCACATCATCCCGCATCCCAGGGCAAGGCCGCCGGCGAACCAGCGGGTCCAGCGCCAGTCGCGCCATATCAAGATGGGCACGGCGACCAGAAGCGGCGTGATCTTGATCAGGGCCGCGACCGATAGCACCAGCGCCGATGCTCGCGTCCAACCCCGGGCGTAAAACAGAATGCCGGCGCTCCACAGAGCCAGGAGCACAATCGTGATCTGGCCATAATGCAGTCCCTGCCAGAGGGGGCTGAAGCAGAACAGGCCGGCCAGGACCAGCAGCGCCGGGCGGCTGAGGGTGGGATAGCCGAGCAATCGGGACACCAGCCCAGCGCTGAGAACGACGGCGAAGAGATTCAGGAAACGCCACGCCCAGGCGCCGGCCCGGAACGAAAGCCAGGTGAAGGGAAGCATGGCGTCCGCCAGAAAGGGAGGATACACATACAGCTTGGTTCGCGCGATCCCTTCGCTGCGGGCCATTCCCGCGAACACGCTGTCGTCGCTGGCAAAACGCTGCTGCGGGTCAGTGCCCGTTCCTGCGTCGTCGTAGAGGTGGGAGCTCAGGTGATGGCGGACCAGACTGGAAGCGACGTAATACACGCCAAAATCCGATTGCTTTGCGGTTTCCAGATATCCGTTCCGAACATGCCGGAGGGGACGAAGACTGGCGGCCAGGCAGAGCGTAAAGGCGACCGTCAGAGCAAGGATGGACTGCCGCTTCGTCGCGATTTTGAACAAGCATGTCTCCAGGAAAACAAGGCAACGCCGAGGGAAGTCCAGGCCGGAGATGAAGTTGGGTCTGCCCCTCCATTTCCATCCGCTCCTCGAGGGCCGGAATAAGTACAGTGCCATGAACGGCGGTTTGAGCACAACTGGGGCCGTGCCCATGGACCCGTCGGCGGAGTGCGTCGCGGGGGCATCGCTGAGCTGCGCTCAGGGCGAGCGGCACATAGTTTGAGGGCAATTGGAGATGGTGGCCAGGGACGGGATCGAACCGCCGACGAGGGGCCTTTTGATGGCCGCGGGCGTACCACTGAGCCGGCTCAGGGCGAGCGCGGCTGAGAATTCGATTGTTGCTCGGAAGTGGTGGCCAGGGACGGGATCGAACCGCCGACGAGGGGCCTTTTGATGGCCGCGGGCATACCACTGAGCTGCTAGCTCAGTACGAGCGCGGCGAAAGGGTATGGCGGTTCAGCAGAGAAACGTTGTGGTGGTTCAAGAATGGTGGCCAGGGACGGGATCGAACCGCCGACGAGGGGCCTTTGCATGGCCGCGGGCATACCACTGAGCCGGCTCAGGGCGAGCGCGGCTGAGAATTCGATTGTTGCTCGGAAGTGGTGGCCAGGGACGGGATCGAACCGCCGACGCCGGCCTTTTCAGGGCCGCGCTCTACCACTGAGCTACCTGGCCTTGGCATGGAGCGCCTGGTTCGGGACAGCCAAGTACGGCCCGCGGCGAGAGCAGGAGGTCCGCAATCGAACTGCATCGTCGGCGGGTTCCAGCGTCGAATCAAGTATACCAACCCCTTCCGTGCATCGCCAAACCGGAGGGCAATCGGGGCGGCGCGTTCTGGCCGGCGGCAGGGCGCGGTATGCTGGGTGTCTGTAAGTTCCCTGCGGAGAGAGGCATGACTCGGATTGGCCCCACCACGGCGCGCGCGCTGGCAGCATCGATGGCGATGCTTGGGATTCTGCTGCCGGCAGCGATTCTGGTTTCCTGTTCGGGCCCGGCGTCCCCAGGCGATGCGCCGTTCCGGCCGCACGTGATGAGCGCGAGCGAGACCCGCGCGGAGAATCGCCTGAACGCCGCGGAGCACTATGGGATGCCGGAGCTGTATGCGTTTCTGAAGCCGTTTCCCAAGGGCGCCGACCTGCATATGCATCTCTCGGGTGCGGTGTACGCGGAGACGTTTATCGCGGAGGCGGTGCGGCAGGGGTTGTGCGTGGCGCCGGTGGATGCGGGCAAGCCGCCCTCGCCGATGGGCCAGGACGCGCTGAAGTTTGTAGCGCCGGTGGGCGGGTCGCGCTGCGGCGCCGGCTCGGTCCCCGCGGCGACGGCACTGACGAATCAGGCGCTATATGACAACCTGGTCGACAGCTTTTCCATGCGCGCGTTTGTCCCCACCCAGGGCATCGACGGCCACGATCAGTTCTTTTCCACCTTTGCGCGCGACGGTGGCTTGAAGGATGTTGCGGGGGAGTGGCTGGACGAGGTGGCGACACGCGCTGCGGCGCAGAATGAGCAGTACCTGGAGATCATGCAGACGCCGAGCTTTTCGAACGCGGCGAAGCTGGGCGGGCAGATCGGCTGGCCGGCGGGATCGGAGGCGAGCGTTACGGCTCAGACGCTGGCTGGGCTGCGCGACAAGCTGCTGGCCGCCGGGCTGCGCAGCGAGGTCCCGGTCGACGAAAAGGAGTTTGCCGAGGCGCAGGCTGAGCGCCAGAAGATGGAACACTGCGCGGGCAGCGCGGCGAGTGCGGCGTGCGGCGTGAGCATTCATTTTCTCTACCAGGTGTTGCGCGGCTTCCCTCCGCAGCAGGTATTTGCGCAGACGCTGCTGGGCTTTGAAGTCGCGTCGGCGGACCCCGACGTGGTTGGAATCAACTTCGTGATGCCGGAGGACGGCCGCATCTCCATGCAGGACTACCATCTGCAGATGCAGATGCTGGACTACCTGCACAGCGTGTATCCGAAGGTGCATATTTCGCTGCACGCGGGGGAGCTGGCGCCGGGGATGGTGCCGCCGGCGGGGATGGCGTTCCATATCCGCGAGGCGGTGGAACTGGGGCATGCGGAGCGCATCGGGCATGGCGTGGATGTGTTGTACGAAGATCGTCCCTTCGATCTGCTGAGGGAGATGGCGGCGAAGCATATCGACGTGGAGATCAATCTGACGTCGAACGATGGGATCCTGGGGGTGAAGGGCACGGACCATCCGCTGGCGGCGTACATGGCGACGCACGTGCCGTTTTCGCTGTCGACGGACGATGAGGGCGTCTCGCGGATTGATTTGACGCATGAGTATGCGCGCGCGGTGGAAGAGCAGAACCTCAGCTACGCCGATCTGAAGCACTCGGCACGCGATGCGCTGGAGCATAGCTTTCTGGCGGGCGAGAGCCTGTTTGCCGGGCCGGACGACTACGACCACAGGAAGTCTGCGTGCGACGGGAAGATCAATGCGGACAGCAAGCCCTCGGACGCGTGCCGGCAGTTTCTGAACGCGAACGAAAAGGCTGCCGAGCAGTGGGAGCTGGAGCGGCGGTTCGCGCTATTCGAAGCGAATCTTCGCTGACGGCGCGGGGACTGGCGGGGCGTCAGTGCGACGGCGGCACTAATGGCTGGAGGATGTCGTCGAGTCTGTCGGGAGTGCCATCGACGCGCTCGAGCACGGGATAGCGCTCGCCGCCGTGGTAGTCCACCTTGACGGTTTTGAAGTAGCCGGCGTTCTCGACGATCAGCTCGACCGGCGGCGCGTCGGCTCCTTCCGCATCGTTGACCGCGGCGCGCAGCAGCGCAAGGGTAAAGCCGCGGCCGTTGACCGCGACCAGATGCATGCCGGGACCAAGGCCCGCCTGATTCGCGGGGCCTCCCTTGAGCACATCGGAGAGCGAACCTCCGTTGTCGGCGCGCAGTCCCAGCGAATACCAGAGGTCCACGGTATCGTTCTGCGTATTCTGCATCTCGGTCCAGGGGTTGGGCAGCGGCTGGTAGGCCAACTTGTAGCCGCCGTTCTCGATCCCGCCGAGCGGAGCATGGGGCGCGTTCGAATCGAGGCGCTGGCGAAGAAAGGCGGCCCAGTCGTTGGGCGCGACCGCGTTCAATCCAGCGACAACGTCGTCGAAGGTGTAGGGCACGACGCGGGGCGGCGTGTTTCCGCCCAGCCCCTCGAAGGCGGCAGCGAAGTCGTTGAGGCTTTTCTTGCCGCCGGAGAGCTTGCGGATGGTGGTGTCGACATCGAGCCAGAGCAGGTCGCCTTCGGGATAGAAATCCACGTTGCGGCGCCAGTTCTCCCAGCCTCCGCCGGTTGGGTAGAGGACCTGGGCCATGGTGGCGGTGTCCTGCAGATCGCGCCAGGTGCGGCCGGGCCAGTTGTCGAATTTCGCGGCCTTGTCGGCCAGCATCCCGCGATACTGCTCGGGGGTCCAAATGCCGGAGCGCACGGCCAGCACATCGCCGAAGTACTGGGTGAGGCCTTCGTAGACCCAGAGCAGATCACCTTCCATCGGCTTCTGGTAGTCGCTGGCGCCGAGGCCGGCAGGGCGGCGGTACTTGCCGTTCCAACTGTGGGTAAACTCGTGCGGCAACAGATCGCCGTTGAGCACAAACTGGTCGTTCTCGACAAAGACGCGCGCGGCGAGCCGGTCGTCGCTCGACTGATGATGCTCAAGGCCGAAGTGCGCGACCGAGTCGCTGAGCGTGACCAGGAAGTGATACTCGCCGTAGTGGCGGCTCTGGTAGAGCGCGCCGGTCTCGCGCACCAGCCGGCTGAAGTTGTCGACGCGCGGCAGGGGAAGGTCGAGGTCCTCGGGGCCGTCGGCGACCAGGTCGAGGAAGTGCTTTGGGGTGACGTCGGGCGCCAGCGGGATTTCCTTGAAGTACTTGCCGGCCAGCAGGGGCGAATCGATCAAGGTATCCAGAGTGACGGGGTTGAAGGCGACGCTGGTGAGGTGGGGGCACGGGGAGCCGGCCACGCAGAACTGATCGATTGCGTCCGTCGCAACGCCTTTGCCCAGTGCCGTGGCAAACTGCCAGCCATAGGGCAAGACCACGGACGGCGCGACCCTGAGGTTCGCGGGGCTGGCCGCTGCGGGATAAACCACCACGGTGTTCCAACTCAGCATGGCGAGGTTCTCGCTCATGGAGGCGCCTGCGGAGAATCCGGTTGCGGGCGCGGTGCCGAGGAAATCGAGGGTGACGCTGAGGGAGGAACAACCGGCGGGCACGGTGAGGTGGAAGGCGTACATCTCGACTTTGTCGCGTTCCCACTTGACGCGGGCGTCGGGGGCGCAGGCGGTGTTGTTGGGGCCGAGGGCGTCGATGGTGAATCCGGCCATATTTTCGATTGGGCCGGTGGGGCCGTGCTCGCCGGGAATCCACTTGGGGTAGACCAGGGTCAGGGGGCCGGGCGTGACGGCGATGGTCTCGGTTGCGTGGATTAGTTTTTGCGGCACGCCGGTCAGGTCCACGCGCAGGCCAATCTCCGGGGACTGGGCCATCGTCATCGCCGCCGTAAGCGCCAGCCAGCAGCCAGCCAATCGATGCAGGTTCAATCTCTGATCCTCTTGCTCAAGTGTATTGGTAAAACCACCGGACGGATATCGGAGGCTCCTGCGCACGGGTCCCCCACGATAAATTGGGCTGATTGTGGCAGGTGGTACGACCATCGGGGTAAGATGCTGCGAGTGAGTTCAGGCGTAAGGAGATGCGATGAGCATAGCGGTTCGGTTGCGGATGGTGGCGGTTGGGGCAGGGATTGCGGCGGCGATGGGAGCCGTGCCGGCGATGGCGGCGGGAGTGGCGCCGGCGCCTGCGGCAGCGGTGAAGGTGTGCGATGCAACCAGGTATGGCGCCAAGGGCGATGGGACCACGAAGGACACCAAGGCCATCCAGGCGGCGATTGACGCATGCTCGGGGGCGAAGAGCGGCGGCACGGTGGTCTTGAGCAAGGGCATATTTTTGAGCGGGCCGATTGTGCTGAAGAGCAACGTCACGCTGAACATTGCGGCGGGCTCGATTCTGCTGGGTTCGCCCGACCACGACGACTATCCGGCGATCACGGTGTTTCGCGCGCCGGGCCGCCAGTCGCTGGTGAGTGCGGACCATGCGAAGAACATTGCCATTACCGGCGGAGGAGTGATTGACGGCAATGGCGAGAGCTGGTGGACGGAGGCGCGCGGGACTCCGGGCTCGGGCATTGTGGGCGCGGTCGTCTTCCGGCCGCGGCTGGTGGTCTTCAACTACTGCCACCACATCCGCATGGAGGGTGTGACGGTGCAGAATTCGCCAAGCTGGCAGATTGTTCCGTATTACTCGGACGATATCGTGATCCGCAACATCAAGGTGCTGGCGCCGTATCCGTCGCCCAATACGGACGCGATCGATCCGTTCAGCTCGAGCAACATCGTGATCGACCACGTTTTCGCAGATGTGGGCGACGACAACATTGCGATCAAGAGCGGCGAGATTAATTCGCCCGGGCCGGACGCACCGAGCAAGAACATCACCATCACCGACTGCACGTTTGAGCATGGGCATGGTCTTTCGATCGGCAGCGAGATTGCCGGCGGCGCCCAGCATATTCACGCGGAACGGGTGAGCTTTATCGGCTCGGACCAGGGGATTCGGATCAAGGCGAACCGCGATCGCGGCAACGACGTCTCCGACATTACGTTCAAGGACATCAGCATGGACCGGGTGAAGACGTCGATCCTGATCAGCGAGTACTACCCGAAGGTGATGCCTACGGGGCCGGTCCCGGCTGAACCGGTGCAGCGGCTGACTCCGCACTTCCACGACATCCGGATTGAGAACGTGAAGAGCGTGAACTCGCCGTGGGCGGGTGTGATTGTGGGACTGCCGGAGTCGCATGTGACGGATATTGTGCTGAAGAACGTGAATATCCAGGCGACCAAGGGGCTGCAGATCGGGTATGCGGACGTGACCACGGATGGGCTGATGGTGTCGACGACGGACAAGAGCCAGCCGGTGACGTTTGGACCGGAGGGCAAGATCACCGAGTTCAACGAAGTAGGTCACTAGCAGGAGATGATGGGATGGAGCGCGGCCTCGACTTCGGCGGCGCTTTTTCCTGCGATGCGGAGGGTTTTGCTGCGGCTGGTTGCGCCGGTGACGAGCGCGATGCGGGCGCGCGGGAGGCGGAGGCGCTCGGCGAGGAAGGCGATGAGGGCGTCGTTGGCGCGGCCGTCGGTGGGCGGGGTGGTGAGGGAGATTTTGAGCGCGCCGTCGTGGACGCCGGTGATGGCGTTGACGCGGGCGCCAGGGTGAACGCGGACGGTGAGGATGCAGCCGTCGGGGGTATCGCGGAGGGGGATGGGCGAGTTCATTCGGCGCCGGCGCTGCGGGCCGGGTATTGGCGCTTGCCGAAGAGGGCGGTGCCGATGCGGACGCAGGTGCTGCCCTCCTCGATGGCGACGGGGAAGTCGTTGGACATGCCCATGGAGAGCTGGGTGAGGGTGGGGCAGGCAGCGAGGTTGGCGTCGCGCAGGCGGCGGAGTTCGCGGAAGTAGGGGCGGGCGGGTTCGGGGTCTTCGGACCAGGGCGGCACGGTCATCAGGCCGGAGGGGATGAGAGACTCGAGCGGCGCGAAGCTGGTGAGCAAAGCGGGCAGGTCGGCGGGTGCGATGCCGTGCTTGGACTCCTCGTGGCTGAGCTTGACCTCGATCAGGATGGGAAGTCTTTTGCCGACGGCGGCCGCGGCGGTGTTGAGGCGGGATGCGATACGCAGCGAGTCGACCGCGTCGATGGAGTGGAAGAGCTCGGCGGCGCGGGTGGTTTTGTTCGATTGCAGCGGGCCGATGAGATGAAACTCAGCGCCGGCGAGGGTTGTCAGCTGCGCGGATTTCTCCTGCCATTCCTGCACGCGGTTTTCGCCGAAGAGGCGCAGGCCGGCGGCGTAGGCAGCGAGCACGACCGGGGCGGGATGCATTTTGGTGACGGCCATGAGGGCCACGGAGGAGTCGGGGCGGCGGGCGCGGCGGCAGGCGCCGGCGATCTGTTCCCGGATGCGGGCGAGGTTTTCGACGAGAAGCATTCTAGAAGCATCTTATGGGTTTTCAGGAGGCTGTGAATGGGTGCGCGGGTGTGGCCGATTGTATTGCTGATTGGATCGAATACGTTTATGACGTTTGCCTGGTATGGGCACCTGAAGTTCAAAGGTGTGGCCTTGTGGAAGGTGATCGCGGTGAGCTGGGGAATCGCGTTCTTTGAATACTGCCTGCAGGTGCCGGCAAACCGGATGGGCTCGCGAGTCTACACGGTGGACCAGTTGAAGGTGATGCAGGAGGTGATTACGCTGAGCGTGTTTGGCGTCTTCAGCGTGCTCTACTTCGGCGACCGGCTGCACTGGAACCACGCGGTGGCGTTTGGCTGCCTGGTGGCGGGAGCGTTTTTCATGTTCCACAAGTTTTAGGGCGGACCGATGTGGATCGGTCCGCCCCTTTTGCCGCTGAGGAGATGACGAGCGCTGCGTGAGCTGCGCAACCCGGGCTAGGGGTTGAAGACCGCGCCGACGGTTTCGTTGTTCGACATGGTGATGGTGCAGGTGGTGGCGGACGCCACGATGCAGTTGGAGGACCATCCGCCGAAGACGGAGCCGGTAGCCGGCGTTTCCGTCAGTGTGACCACGGTGCCTTTGGCGAAGCTGCCGGTGCAACTGCCTCCCACCACTCCGCAGGCGATCTGCGGCGAGCTGGTGACGGTGCCGGTGCCGAGTCCGGTCATGTAGACAGCGAGTACGGGCAGGCCGACGGTGCCTCCGGTGGGCTGGACGGACAGGGTGGCGGTTGCGGTGAGGAGCGAGCCGGTGTTGGTGGTCCCGATGGCGGTGATGGTGGTGGATTCGGTGGTGGTGTTGGCGGAGACCGCGGTGGCCAGGCCGTTCTGATCGACGGTGGCGACGGAGACGTCACTGGAGGACCAGGCCACGTTGTTGGTGATGTTCTGGGTTGCGGTTCCGCCGGAGAGATTGCCGAGAGCGATGAACTGCGTGGTTTCGCCGACGAAGCTGGCGGAGGAGGCTCCAGGGATGAGGGTGAGGGTCGGCGTGGCCGAGGCGACGTTGGTCGCGACAGTGAGGGTCGCGGTCCCGTTGATGCCGCCGGACTGGGCAATGATGGTGGTGGTGCCGGCGCCGACCGCGGTGGCCAGGCCGCTGGCGTTGATGGTGGCGACCTGCACATTGCTGGAGATCCACTGCACCTGGCTGGTCAGGTTCTGGGAGCTGCCGGTTCCGGTCAGATTGCCAGTGGCTTCAAACTGGGTGGTTTCCCCGGTAAAGGTTTCGGTTGCGGTGGAGGGGGTGACGTTGATCGAGGGCGTCGATGTGGTGGTGGTGGAGCTGGGGAGCTCGACGGTGAGGTCGGAGGTTGCGACCTGGCCACCGGATTGCGCCAGGACCTGGGTGTATCCGACTCCGACGGCAGTGGCGACGCCGGCCGAATTGATGGTCGCGACCGAAGGGTTGCTGACGGACCAGGCGACCGAGGTGGTGATGTTGGCCGTGGTCGGGATGCCATTGCCCATCTGGCTTTGCCCGAATGCGGAGAATTGCGCCGTCTGGCCGACGCCGGTGAGGATCACCGAGCCGGCGGTGGGGAGAATGGAGATGGATTGCAGCGTGGTGCAACCGGCGAGCGCAAGCAGGATGGGCACGGCAACAAACGGCAGCAACAGGGACGCGGGGCGGCGCGGGATCATCGGGAATTCTCCTGCAGCAAAGCTACTCAGTGGCTGCGGGAGAGCACCATTCCACTTTAGCGAAGGGTCTGCAACTTTCGTGCGAGGGGGCTTGCGGGGGGGCAAGCAAATCACAGAGAACACGGGGAATAGGAGAGAGCACAGAGGATTCTGGAGGATAGCGAAGAAACACAGCGGATGACCTTGGCGGCTGGCGCTGTGCCGTCAGCAAAACGCGGGTTACTTTTTGGGGAGGGTGAGGGGGAATTCGAGGGTGCCGGCTTGGTTGGAGACGGTGTCGAAGACGCCGGCGCGGAGGGTGAGCTGGCCGGGTGGGAGGTCGATGGCAAGCGTGAGGTGCAGGGGCTTCCTGAAGAAGCTGTTGTACTGCGCCGGAGTGACGGTAAGTTTGAACTCCTGGCTGCGGGCGGAGACGAGTTTTCCCAACGTATCGAATGCGCCAAGGTCGAGCTCGAGGCTGGCGGTGCGTATGCCATCGGGATTCTGGGTAAGGGAGAGTTGGGTGGGATCGATGGTGAAGGCGGCGGTGTAGGGTGCGCCCTGGGCGTGCTTGGCGACTCGCGGGGCCTTTGAGGCTGAGGTGGGTTTCACCGCAGGTGGGGCTGCCGATGATGATGGTTCGATATGCAGGTCGAAGAGGATCTGGGTGGCGGGAATGGCACCGAGGCGCATGGGGCCCTGGGTCATCTGCTCAACGACGACCTTCTCGCGCGGGGCGACCTGCTCGTCGTCGTAGCCCTCGCGGTAGCTGAGGCGCAGGCCGGGGTGGGAGAGCTTAACGGTGATGGTGTGGTAGTGGCCGTCGAGGGCCTCGCGCGGGGGGACGAACGAGAGAGTGTAGCCGTGGTTGCTTTGATCGACCATTTTGGCGATCTCGGTTTGGAAATCGTTGGTGTTGCCAGTGGAACCGCCGGTGGCTTCGGCGAGCATCTCCTGAGTAAGGGAGCCGCAGTCCAGCTTGTGGACGCCGGTGGTATCGATGGGATAGATGGAGATCTGCTCACGGGTGAAGATGTCGTAGAGGTCCATCTGGCGGTGGACGTAGAGCAGGTCGGGCGGGCCGACGGAGCAGGCGCTCATGCCGTCGCGGGTGATGGGCAGCGGCATCCCGCTGAGGACCCAGAAGAGATTCTTGCGGCCATGGATGGCGGCGACGTAGTCGGCGATACGGTTGAGGCCGGCGATGGCGATAGGGGTTGGTGAGAAGCGGGCATACGCGGGCGGGCGGTCCCACTCGACGTCGAGGTTGTCGACGGCTGCGGCTGCGGCTTTGCCGTCGGTGGTGAAGTCCTGGAGAAGAACGAGGTCCTTGGAGGGCGAGAGATCGAAGATGGCGACCTGGGTTCCGGGTGGCATGGTGCGGAGATAGTCGGCGATGTAGTGCTTGCCACGCTGCATGATGGCGGGCGGGGTTACCTGGACGTCGAAGAGAAAGATCTGGACGGGGCCGTTGGTGGGCAGCTTGTTGTCATTGGTGAAAGTGTCGGGTGGAAGAACGCGGGCGGGCGGGGGTGGGGTGGCCTTGTCGAACTCGGAGAAGCCCCGGATGGGTTGCGGTTTGTTGTCCTCGAGAACGGTGAAGTCGGATTTGGCGAGGCCGCGGACGGGCTGGCCTTTATCGTCGGTGACGAGCACGTCGAAGATCGTTTCGCGGGAATATACCTGGATGGTGGGAACGGCGGTCGATGCAGGTTGGCTGTCGGCACCGGGAAAGCCGAGTTCTGTGGAGTCCTGTGCGTGAAGGAGCGGGGCGAGTGCGAGAGTGAGGAGGATGACCGGTTTGGGGAGGCGCATGAGGGCTTCTCCTGGCTAAGGAGGATTGAAACAGATTCTCCGCGGGAATGACAAAGCACTTCGTGCCGTTCTGGACGCTGCGCGTAAGGACAGGGATAATTTCCTGCGCGAAAGCAGACCAAGGGAATGAGAAACGAAGAAGAGACAACGGCAAAGGCGAACGACAGAGATTCTGAGCCAAGATCGGCTCAGAATGACGATGCGGGAAGAGGTGACCAACAAGGCGGTATGGAGGCAAACAAAAGAGAACAACCCCACGATAACCGAGGGACTCAGTGAGTCCGCTCGGTGATCATGGGGCACCCGCTACTGCTGGGCGGGGACGATGGGGCCTTTGCTGTTGGGTGGGTTGGTGGGGTTGAACTTGCGGGCGAGGTCGGGGGTGGAGACGACGTCGGCGGGATCGGGGTTGGCGGCCTTGGCGACTTCGGCGCCGAAGACGTAGCTGGGACCGAACATGTTGCTGGTGAAGATGACCAGCGACTTATCCGGGGAGAAGCGGACGTTGGGCTCCTCGCGGTAGTAGTGGTGGGACATGTTGACGAGGTGCTCGGAGTGGAAGACGCCGGGCTGCCAGAAGGTGGGGTCGTTGAGGGCGTCCTTGGCGACGGGGAATTTTACAGGGTGGAAGAGCTCGATCCACTCGCCGTCTTTGGCGCGGGCGACCTGGCCGGGATCGCCGCCGTCGCCGGTGAAGAGGTCGAGGTCCTTGGTGAGGTTGAAGTGAATGGACCACTCGTCGCGCTGCATGTGGTAGGCGGTGCGCTGGCCGGTCTTGAGGTTGTAGCCGGCGAGGTAGAAGTCCTCGCCTTTGGGCGGCTGCCAGTCGTACCAGATGGTTTCGCCGTCGAGGCCCCAGAACTCGTGGCCGGCGATTTCGTTGGCCATGGTGCGGTGGTGGATGAGGGTGTTGTGGGTGCCGTCGGTGTGGATCATCCAGATGCGGTCGACCTTCTCCCAGGCGCCTTCGTGGCAGTACATGAGGAGTTCGGGGTCGGAGGGCGAGAAGAGCAGATGGTTGACCCAGTCGGTGGAGTGGAGGAGCGGCTTGAGTTCGCCGACCTTCTCGCCGTTGGGGCCGGGCGCGAGGCGGAGGGTGAAGAGGACGAGCGGCAGGCGGGCGGCGAGGCGGACAGCCATCATCTGGCCCTTGTTGGTGGGCTGATAGTGGGGGCCCTGGACGGCGCTGCCGACGCGATTGTCGGTTGCCCCGGCGGGCTGGGCGGGGGCGGGGACGGCGGCTGCGCCGTATTCCTTGCCGGTGGGCGGGCTGTCGATGTAGGTTCCGGCGACGAGGGTCTCGTCGGCGTTGACGCTGACGACGGACATGCTGGAGGTGTTGGGGATTTTGGGAACGTCGACCAGCTTGGTGATGGCGCCGGTGTTGGTGTCGGCCTTGTAGACGGAGGTGACGCCGGCTGCGTCGGTGGCGGTGTAGAAGACGCTGTTGGTTTTGTGGCCGACGACCATGGCGTGGACGACGCCCGGGGTGCGCGGGCCGGCGGTGCCGTTGGCCGCGCCGGGAGGATTGGCGACGAGCAGTTTGGTCTGGCGCGTGGCGAGGTCGAGGACATGGATGCCGTCGGGCGCGGTGTAGATCATCTGCTTGTTGTCGGGCGTGTAGGCGTTGATGTTGAAGTAGAAGCCGCCGGAGTTGGCCTCGTCGGAGAGACGCCAGACGCGATGGCCGGTGTCTTTGTCGACCCAGGAACGCGGGGGCATAGGATCGCCGGGTTTGGTCTGGGCGAGGCCGACGAGGGGCAGCGTGATGAGGGCGAATGCGGCGAGCAGGTGGAGGCGCATGGGGAACTTCTCCTTCAGGGGTTGCGAGATTCGAGTGAACGAGCGGTCCAATGGCCCAACTTGAAGAGGACTGCCCTCAGGGGCTAAAGCCCGTATCTATTCTTCTGTGTTGCTTACGGCACGGCTGAAGCCGTGCCCTTAACGTGAAAGCGCTTGTCGTCCGGATTCATCGGGCGGGCGGGTCGACCGGGTTGTACTTCCTGGCCAGCTCGGTGGTGGAGATGACGTCGGCTGCGGGCGGATTGACGGCCTTGTCCACTTCGACGCCGAAGACGTAGCTGGGCCCGAACATGTTGCCGGTGAAGATGACCATCTTGTTGTCGGGAGTGAAGCGCACGTTGGGCTCTTCGTGGTAGTTGTGGTGCTCCATGTTGACGAGGCGTTCGGTGCGGAGGGTGCCGGGCTGCCAGAAGTCGGGATCGTTGACGGCCAGGGCGTCGCCTTTGAGCAGCTTCGGATAAAAGACCATGATCCATGAGTCATCCTGGCCGCCGGGCGCCTTGCTGCCGAAGCTGCCGTCGCCGGCGAAGAGGGAGAGGTCCTTAGTGACGTTGACGTGGATGGAGCCGTCGTTGTGGTTGGTTTTGTAGGCGAAGCGCTTGCCGGTGCGGACGTCGTAACCGGCGATGAAGGCCGAGTCAGGGACGTTGCGGGGATAGGACCACTGGTACCAGATGGTCTCGCCGTCGGGTCCCCAGAATTCGTGGCCCCAGATCTCCATGTACATGGTGCGTTTGTGGATGAGGGTGTTGTGGGTGCCATCGGTGTGGATCATCCAGACGCGGTCGACATCCTGCCAGATGCCCTCGTGGCAGTACATGAGCAGGGTGGGATCGGTGGGCGAGAAGAGGAGATGGTTGACCCAGTCGGTGGAGTGGAGGAGGGGTTTGACGTCGCCGGGTTTCTCGCCGTTGGGGCCGGGCTCGAGGCGGAGGGTGAAGAGGACGAGCGGGAGATGGGCGGCGAGACGCGCGACCATCATGGCGCTCTTGTTGGGGGGCTGATAGTGCGGGCCCTGGGCGGCGGAGCCGACGCGGTTGTCCGGATTTCCGGCGGCGCCGGGAGCTGCGCCAGCGGTTGGCGCGGGCAGGTTGGAGCCGTATTGCCTGCCGGTGTCGTCGCCTTCGACGTAGGTGCCGGCGATGAGGGTTTCGTCTGCATTGACGCTGACGACCGACCAGCCGGAGGTGTTGGGCGGATGAGGAACGACGGCCAGCTTGCGGACGGCTCCGGTGTTGGTGTCGGCTTTGTAGACGGCGGTGACGTGGTTGGCGTCGGTGGCGGTGTAGAAGACGCTATTGGTCTTGTGGCCGGCGACGAGGATGTGGACGACTCCGGGGTCGCGGCCGCTGGCCGGGGTGCCGTCGGCCTGCTTGGGATTGGCGACGAGCAGCCTGGTGGCGCGGGTGGCGAGGTCGAGGATGTGGATGCCGTCGGGCGCGGAGTAGATCATCTGCTTGTTGTCGGGGGTGAAGCCGTTGATGTTGAAGTAGAAGGCGCCGGAGTTGGGCTCGTCGGAGAGGCGCCAGACGCGATGGCCGGTGTCTTTATCGACCCAGGTACGCGGCGGCATTCCGCCCCGCGGGCAAGCTCGCCGGGGACCCCGGGCATCGGGTCGGCGGGTCTGGTCTGGGCGAGGGAGGCGAGTGGGAGCAGGGCTGGGACAAGGAATAGGGCGGCGAGGGGGGTGAGTTTATGGGCGCGCATGGATGTAGGCTCTCTTTGAGACGGCGGCGACGGGCGGAAAGACGCGGCCGGGTGTGAGTTTGGATTCGGGATTCGCGTGGGGCGGGGGAGGCGACGGTGCGAATCGCAGCCGAGTTATACACTGCGGCGGGTTGGGTTGGGAACTTGTGCCGCGGGGAAATTGGCCGAGAAAAAAACGGCGAGGCCGCCGCGGAGATTGTTCCGCTGGCGGCCTCGCGAACGTCAGGCACGAGGTTCAAGGTACAGGGTAGGTTGTTTCAGGGGTGCAAGGGTGCAGACCTCAGCACCTGACTCTTAGGGGGTTCCACGTTCCCCGGGGAGGGAGGGGGGACGGTGGAACCGCTTAGCGATAGCCGTAGCGGCGATCGAAACGGTGGGCGCGCAGCCACTCGTCGTGGCGGATGATGGCCTCGCGGCGGGCGTAGTAGCCATAGGGCGCGACGTAGACCGGGGCGGGATAGGCCGGGGCGACGACGATGGGCGCCGGGCGTCCGAAGCGGAGGCCGACGAAGACCTGGGCTTGAGACTGGGTGGGGGCCGCGAAGAGCAGAGCGCCGGCGGCGACGGTGGCCACGATGGCTTTGGTAACGAGTCCTTTTACGTTTGCGAGTTTCATAACGGCCTCCTTGCTACACACGAATGAACACGGGCTTGGATGAGTGGGTTGTGCGCAACTTTTGCGTGGGGGCCGTGTAGTGGCGCTCGCGCAGAGAGTGGCGTAGAAGGGTGACATGCAGATTTTGACTGCGGCGGAGATGGGTGCGACGGACCGGCGGACGGCAGAAGAGTTTGGCGTGCCGCTGACGGAGTTGATGGAGAATGCGGGCGCGGCTGTGGCGGGGTTCTGCCTGCGACAGTACCCGGCGGCGGAGCGGGTGGCGGTGCTGTGCGGGAAAGGGAATAACGGCGGCGATGGGTTGGTGGCGGCGCGGGTGTTGGCGGCTGCGGGCCTGGACGTCGAAGTGGTGCTGCTGGGGCGCGCGGACGAGGTGAAGGGCGAGGCGGCCGCGGCGCTGCAGCGGCTGCGGGGCGAGGCGGAAGTCGCGGTGCGGGAGGTGGTGGAGGAGGCTGGGCTGGAAGCGGTGCGCGAGGCGGTGAATTCGGCGGAGCTGGTGATCGATGCGGTGGTGGGGACGGGGTTCAAGCCGCCGCTGCGTGGGCTGGCGGTGGCGGCGCGGGAGATGGTGGCGCAGGCGCCGGCGGTGGTGGTTGCGGTGGATCTGCCGAGCGGCTGGGATGCGGATTCGATGGAACAGGAGATGGAGGGGGCGTTTCGCGCGGATGCGGTGGTGACGTTTACGCGGCCCAAGCTGGCGCATGTGTTTGGGAGTTTGACAGGAACTGCGTTTGGGCCGGTGGTGGTTGCGGAGATTGGGTCGCCGGATGCGGCGGTTGCTCCACCCCAGCAAGCAAGCTTGCCGGGGGCCCCGGTTGCCACCCAGCAAGCAAGCTTGCCGGGGGCCCCGGTTGGTGCGGGGAGTGGACTGCACTGGGCGGGAGCGGCCAAGGCGATGGCGGAGCGGCCGCGCGAGGTGAATGCGAACAAAGGGAAGTATGGGCACGTGCTGGTGGTGGGCGGGAGCTCCGGCATGACGGGCGCGCCGAAGATGGCGAGCCTGGCGGCGATGCGAGCTGGTGCGGGGCTGGTGACGGCGGCGGTTCCGGGCCGGCTGGCGACGGTGGTGGGAGGCGTCGCGCCGGAGTTGATGGTGGTGGCACTGAAGCAGGGAACAGAGAACAGGGAACAGGGAACAGAGAACAGGGAACAGGGAACGGAGAACAGGGAACAGGGAACAGAGGGCTTGTCGCTGCGACTATTCGAGGGAGAGGCGTTGGCGAAGCTGCTGAAAGGGATTGACGTGGTCGCGGTCGGGCCGGGGCTCGGGCAGGAGGGAACGACGCCGGAGTTTGTACGCGGGTTTGTGGAGAAGACGAGCCTGCCGATCGTGATTGATGCGGATGCGCTGAATGCGTTTGCGGGGCGGGCAAACGAGTTGAATGGCGAGGGCAGGGTGATGGTGCTGACGCCGCATCCGGGAGAGATGGCGCGGCTGGCGGGAATGACGATCAAGGAGGTCGAGGCGAACCGCGTGGGGCTGGCGCGACGGTTTGCGATGGAGCACAAGCTGACACTGGTGCTGAAGGGATGGAGGACGCTGGTGGCGCATCCGGATGGACGGGTGGCCGTGAATACCAGCGGGAATCCGGCGATGGCGAAGGGCGGGAGCGGCGATATTCTGACGGGGATGGTGGCGGCGCTGCTGGCGCAATATGGGGAGGATGCGGCGCGGGCGGTGGAGGCGGCGGTTTACCTGCACGGACTGGCGGGGGATTTTGCCGCGCGGGCCATGGACGAGCATACGGTTCTTGCAACCGATACGGTTACGCATTTGTCGGATGCGTACCGCTACCGGGTGAAGGATGCGGGCGGGATGACGTGGGTGTGTGGGTTGAATGAGGCAAAGGCTTGACACCGATTGACGCCGATGGGCACCGATTTTATTAAGGGTAAGACAAAGGAGAAGGCGTGAGGGAGCGGCGGTTCAAGACGAGGTCGGTGGAAGGGACGCTGGAGCTGGGCGAGCGGATTGCGGAGATGCTGGCGCCGCCGCTGGTGGTGATTCTGCGCGGCGAGGTGGGAGCGGGGAAGACGACGCTGGTGAAGGGGATTGCGGCGGCGCTGGGTGCGGCGGCGGAGGATGAGGTGACCAGCCCGACGTTCACCATCGTGCACGAGTACGTGGGGCGGAAGGTGCGGCTGTTTCATCTGGACCTGTACCGGCTGGAGACAGAGGAGCAGATTGCGGTGCTGGGACTGGACGAGATGGCGGGGTATGAGAATTCGCTGGTGCTGGTGGAGTGGGGCGAGCGCTTTGAGAGCATTGTGAAGATGGCAGGCGGAGAGATTTATATGGAGCACGGCGAGGGGGATGAACGCGGGCTGATCGTGCGATTGAAGAACTGATCCGGGGATGGGAGCGGAGTGACGGTGGCGGAGTCGAGCAAGCGGTTTCGAGTGGTGCAGGACGGGTGGTTCTCCGGCGACGCGGTGGTATTGCGGGGGGATGCTGCGATTGCTCGCTTTTCTTACGGAAACTGGAAGGTGCAGGGGAGGATTTCGTTTGAAGACGCGAACTACGAGGTGGTGCAGAAGGGCGGGCTGAGCAACCTGCTGCGGATCGAGCAAGACGGCGGAGTGCTGTGCGAGACGAGGATTGCCGGCATGTGGAGCCGGCGCGCCGAGTTGAGCCTGGACGGCGTGGTCTACGTGGTGACCTGGCCGGCCTTCGATGCGAAGACGATTTTGCGGCGCGATGGCGTCGAGGTGGGCATGGTGGGGAAGTGGAAGACGTGGAAGCGCGAGTCCGAGGCGATGTTTTTTGAGAGCGTGCCGCCGCTGGTGTGTGTGCTGACGATGTGGCTCTCGACGCACAAGCGCCGCCTGGACCTGGCGGGCTAGAGCGGTCAGGCGGCGGGAGTGAAGATGGGGCCTTTCGCGCGACCGGTGTAGCGGTAGATGGCGCACTCCTCGTCGCCGGTGCTGCCGTATTCCTTCTGGCGGGCGATGGCTTCGAGGTCGGCGGCATGGTCTTCCGGAGTCATCCTGACGTTGTCGAGGAAGACCTGGGTGAAGGCGGGGTTGCGATCGAGGACGCTGGCGCACTCGGCGTTGACGTAGATGAGGTCGAGGGCCGGCGCGGGAGCGGATTTGGAGCGGGCGGCGAACTGGGTTTCGATGCGGCGGAGGAGCTGGCGGAGGACGGGCGCCTCGAACGGGTGGAAGAGGAAGAGCAGCACGGGCGTGGCTGGGAGATCGAAGTCGAGGGCGTCCTGCTCGAGGACTTCGATGGGGGCGACGCGCGCGGCGGTGGAGTCGGCTGCGTGGGTTGCGATCCAGTGGGCGACGTTGGTGCGGGCGATGGCGGCGAGCGCGGGGTTGAGTTCGATGCCGATAACTTCGCGGAAGCGGAATTCGCTGGCGACCAGGAGGCCGCGGCCTTTGCCGGCGCCGATGTCGATGAAGGTGTAACTGGAGATGGGGTGGGGCGGGATGGTTTCGCGCCACTGAGCGATGAGGGTGCGCAAGATGGAGGGGGCGACGCCGTAGTAGGCGGTGACATGCTCGTCGTTGGCGTGGCCGGTGACGAGATGTTTGGCGGGGACCAGGCCGCTGGTGTCGACGCCATGCATCTGGTCGAAGGGATGGATGGGGAAGGCGGTGAGTTTGAGCAGATCGCGCGGGCGCGGGGGCGCGGCGACGAGGCCAAGCTTAGGTTTTGGCTGGGCGGGTTTGGATTTGGACGAGGGCATCGGGCTTGGTCGAGGCGGGCTGAGTTGATGTTAGACGATTGCCGAGGCGTGCGCGGCCCTCGGGAGAGATGCGTCCGGGGTTCCAGGCGGGCTCGCGGAGCAGGGTGACCTCGGTGCGGCTGACGGTTTCGAAGGCGGCGAGGCGGTTCTGGATCTGGGCGATGAGGGGCGTGTCTTCGGCATCCGAGGAATCGAGAAGGGTGGCGAGGGTGAGGGCGATGGCGACGCGGTGGCGCGGCGGGACGCCGGGGATGCCGGTGCCGGGAGCATCGGGGTCGGGTGCGATGGAGATGGAGTGGACGAGGCCGAGGTCGACGATATTCAGCGGGATTTCCGGCGGGTAGCAGTCGCGCAGGGCGGCCAGGATGTCGGCTTCGGTGAGGGAGGGTGCGGGCATGGCGCTGAGTTGATGATAGCGGTTCGGGGGCAGAGGTTCGACGGCGTGGGACGGGCGTGTATCCATCGGCACACGATTCCGTCTGCCAATCCGGGGCTGCACCGCGGCCGGACGGGGGGATGTTCACCCGCTCTGGCGCACGACATGATGATGATAAAGTTGGTGTCGCTATCCGGTGATATCCCCGATCCTGAAGGAGTGACATGCGCCAAGCGAAGGATGGGGCTGAGGTTGCAAGGGTCCTGGAACCGGCGGCTTTCTGGTTGATTGCCCTGGTTTTCTGCGGCGTTGTTTTCCTGCAGTCGTGGGGAATGACTGATTTCAAGAGCTATTATGCGGCGGGAAAGTTAGCCCGGCTGGATGCTCATGCGCTGTACTCGATTCCCGCTCAGGCGCAGGAACAAGCGGCCATCCAATCAGGCCGCTTTTTCCCGTGGGCGCATCTCCCTCCTGAAGCCGCCTTGTTATCTCCGTTCACGCTGGCGTCATTCAAGACGGCCTTCGATCTATGGCAGGCGGTCAATCTGCTTTTGCTGATGGTTGCGCTCGATCCATTGAAGAGTTATTTCCGTGGATACTCCGCGGCGGCGCTCGCATTGACTCCTGTGGCGATTGGCCTCTGCGTCGGGCAGGATCACATCCTGATGCTGCTCATTTTTGTACTTACTTTTCTCAGCTTGAAGAGCGGCAAGGAATTCAGAGCGGGCGGCATGCTTGGGATTGGATTACTCCGGTACGAGATAGCCCTGCCGTTCCTCCTGTTTTTCTTGGTTGCCCGGCGCTGGCGGGTGCTGGCCGGAGCTGCGGTGTCCGGTTCGCTCCTCATCCTCGCGTCCTTCGCGATGGTCGGCCGCGATTTCCCGCGACAGTATTTTGGAATTTGTAAGCTGCTCAGCGAATCGCACAACTCCCGGTCCGCCGCGAATATGCCTACGGTCCGCGGCTTGCTCGCAGCCGTTGTTCCACTGAACGCGCACCAGTTCGCGGCTGTGGCAGTGCTCTCCTTGGCGCTGCTGATATGGGGGCTGCGTCCCTGGAGCAGATGGAATGGAAATCCTGCCGACTTGGATACTCTGTTCCCGATGGCCCTGGTCATCTCGCTCCTGGTTGACTATCAGGGGTACATCTACAACATGACGTCGCTGCTGCTTCCCGGGCTCTTATTGGTGAGGCGGCATCCAAGAGCCTCAGGATATCTTTGGGTTTGCGCTGCCGCGACCCTCGCAACCACGTTTGCGCCACGGCAACCCTTCGGACTGATCGCGCCCCTATTCCTGGGCATCGCGATCTGGATCAAGCAGGGGAGTTCGCTGGAGCGGCTCCCAGAAGTTTAATGGGAATGGAAAAGGTGGGGAGGCCGCGGCTGCCGGCTGTCAGCGGCGAGCGGGCGCGCCGGAGCGGGTGGATTGGATATCGAGATGGCTGATGGTGAGGCGATCGATGTGAAGGTCTTTCACCCGGCCTTTGCCGATGGCGAGCTTGCGAATGGCGAGCGTCCCGATGGCGAGCGCTCCGATGGCGCAGGCACCCAGGGCGAGGGCGCCGCAGGCCAGAGCTCCGACGCTGAGCGCGCCGACCGATGCGGCTCCGGTCTTTGAAGTGAGGGTGGTGGGATGGCTGGACATGGGCGAATTGTATGCCTGCGGCGAAGAATTGCGATGACGATCGGGCGGATGTCGCGCGGAGGCGGCTGGCGTTGGCGGGTGGTCAGAGCGACGGATGGACGGCGGGAGTGCGGGCGAAGACGACGGCGTGGTCGTCGGAGTAGACGGACTTCCAGTTCGGCAGCAGGGGCAGGACGTGCGACATCGGAGACCCGGGGGACAGCAGGCAGAAGTTGATCCCGTATTTGTCCAGCAGGGCGGAGGGTGGACTCTGGAGGGTGATCCACTGCCCGTACTCGGACATGACTCCGGTCCACTCGAAGATGTCGCCGCGGCCGTCGATGAAGTCGGGGTGGTCGGGGGCGGCCCAGATGAGGTAACCGCCGAAGGTCCATTCGTTCATCATGGGGCCGGCGAGATGGTTGGCTTCGATGAAGTCGACGGCGTTTACGGGGCTTTGCTGCTCGACCTGGCGGGCGAGGTTTGAGCGGCTGGGGAAGGCGAAGAAAGCGACCAGCAGGCATAAGGCGATGAGGACCAGGTTGGGCAGAGGACGGTCGCGCTCCGGGGTCGTAGCCTTCCCAGGAGTTGGCGAGAACGCGCGCAAGAATGGGCGCGGCCAGGATGCCGAACGGAAACAGCATGCGGCGGTGACCGGCGGCCAGCCAGGTACCGAGGGCGAGGATGAGCAGCTCGTGCCAGTGCAACTGGGAGCGGCGGACGATGACGACCAGCGCGATGCAGCCCAGAACCACCAGCAAGGCCAGTCCGCGCGGATTGCCCAACTCGAGCGGCTGCCACTCCTCGACCTGGGCCATCTGAATGAGCTGATGGAATTGAGCGTCGAGCGGGTAGAGGGCTTGCCGGATGCCGATGGGATTCAGCAGCAGAGCGAGGACAGACAATGCCAGGGCGATCGCCAGCGTGCGGCGGCGGGGAGCGTCCCAGGGGATGGCCAGCAGCGAACCGTATTGGAAGTCGAACCAGGAGCTAAAGAGGAGGATGCCGGCGACGGCGAAGCCGAGAAAAAGGAGCCGTGGCAGTTGACCCAAAGCGCAAACAGAGGCGGCAGCGCGAAGAACCAGCGGGGATTGCGGGTGCGGCCAAGGTGCAGCAACAGCAGTTCGATGGTGAGGAGAAGATAGCCGACCATCTGCGGGCGGATGGAGAAGCCGGCGGTGCCAAACAGCCAGATGGCGAAGGCGCCGAGGAAGCTGACTTTTGCGTTGCCGGAGTAGAGCGAGCACAGGCCGTACCCGGCGATGAGGATGGCGGAGGTCAGGCAACAGAGCCAGAGCATCAGGCCAGAGTAGGCGCCGAGCTTGTACGCGGCGAAGATGGAGAGCTGGGAGAGCCACTCGTGCGGGATGGTGGCGTGGCGGTTGGTGGTGTAGGAGAAGAGGTCGGCGGTGGGGATGGTGTGGGTGGTCCAGATGACCTCGCCGGACTTGAGGTGCCACCACAGGTCGGGATCATCGAAGCGCGAGCGCACGGTGAGCGTTGCGAGCACGGCCAGCAGTGCGGCAAGCGCCACCGGGAAGGAGAAGACTCGATTGAAAACGCCGAACCCCGCCGGACCGACACCAGGATTGGGGGCCGGGGGGGCTGGGGTCACGCGATCTCCAGCTTGGGGTTGTCCGATTCGCCGACCAGCTCGGGTCCGGCGCCGCGGATGAGCCGATGCAGGTAAGCGCGCGAGATTTGCAGACTGCGGGCGGCCAGGGTCTTGTTGCCGTTGTGCTCGCGCACGGCGGCGACGGCCAACTTGAGCTTGTAGTCGCGGAGTTGCCGCTCGAAGGAGCCGGCCGGCTGGAAGTCGTCGATACTGACGACGCCTTCCTCCTGGATGTTCTGGGGCAGGTCCTCAACCTGGAGGCGGGTGGTGTGCGCCATGATGATGGAGCGCTGAATCACGTTCTCCAATTCGCGCACGTTGCCGGGCCAGGAGTAGGTCTCGAGCAGCATCATCGCTTCGGGATCGATGCACTCCATCGGCTTCTGATAGATATCCGAGTAGTGGCGCAGGAAGTGAGTGGCAAGCTGCGGTATGTCTTCGCGATGGTCCTGCAGCGAAGGAGCGTCGATGCGCATGACGTTGATGCGGTAGTAGAGGTCCTGCCGGAACCTGCCCTGGGCGACCATCTCGGTGAGGTCCTGGTGAGTGGCGAAGACCAGGCGCGCGCGCAAGGGGATGAGGCGGTTGCTGCCGAGGCGGCTGAATTCGCGCTCCTGCAGGACGCGCAGCAGCTTGACCTGGGTGGCGAGGCTGAGCTCGCCAATTTCGTCGAGGAAGACGGTGCCTTCGCCGGCCTGCTCCAGCAGCCCGACGCGCGCGCCGACGGTCCCGGTGAAGGCGCCTTTCTCGTGCCCGAAGAGTTCGGCTTCGATCAGGGTTTCCGGGATGGCGCCGCAACAGACGGCCATGAACGGCTGCCCGGAGCGGCCGCCCAGGTTATGGATGGCGCTGGCGATCAGTTCCTTGCCGGTGCCGCTTTCGCCGGTGACCAGCACGGAGGCGTTGATGTTGGCGACGCGGCGAACCAGGTCGTAAACCTCCTGCATGCGCGGGCTGGAGCCGATCATTCGATCGCAGTTGCTGGCTGCATCCAGCTTCTGCTTCGCCACCTGGAGGTCGCGCTTGAGCGAGGAATGCTCGTAGGCGCGGCGCAGCATGGCCTTGAGGTCGCGGATGGAGGGCGGCTTGCGGCAGTAGCCGTAAGCGCCCAGCCGCACCAGTTCGGCCGCGGTCGAACGCAGGCCGTCGTCGGCCAGCACGACGATGACGGAAGAGTCTCCCAGCGCGATGATGCGGCGCGAGGACTCGATGCGCTGGGTCAATTGTTCGGGCTTGGCGTCCAGGTCGAGCACAACGACATCGCAGCCCCCGCTGGAGAGCAGGTGCGTGATTTTGTCTTCGCTGGGCTCCCAGAGCACCTGGAATTCTTTGCCTAAAGCGGATGCGAGCAGTGGTTGCAACGTGCGGTCGTCAGAGTGCAGCGCTATGCAAATCATCAACTAGTCCCCCGATCCTGTTGCAGTGCACCAGGCGACCAGCCGCCTGGGAGAGAACCATCGTTCGCGACCGCTTTCGCGATGCGCGATGAGGAATAGCGTTCGGTACAACGTACGACCGAGTCGCGATGCAGCCAGGATCCGGGTGGCGACAGAATGCCTTCCGGAGCCGCTGCGCAATAAATTGCGGAACAGATTGTAGGACTACTGGGGAGGAGGGGGCCCAAGAACTTACCTTGAGCCTTACCAATAAGCAATCCTGGGGCCAGAGGTAAGATGAATGTAAGTTACATTGAATCAATAATCGACGGGATGCATCCACAGAGAAAATGCAATTCATTGCATGGTTTTGTGGAAATCATTTCATTGACTGGCAATCGAATCGTCCGGCGGGAACCGGAGTGAGCCATCAATTTGCCATAAGTTCCGCACGCTGTGCGACATAGTCGAAGGCGGTTCTGGTGCTCCCGGAGCGGGATGGCGGCGATGGCGCAGCAGTTCGCAGATTGCGCGGCGGCTGATGGGAGGGCGGGGAGCGAGGCGCACACCGCGAGGTACTTGCCCACAAAAGTGCCGGTCGCATACTGTGAGGCAAGGCGGCAACAAGGATCGGCCGGTCCGCTGGACGAGGGGCACCTTGATTTGCAGGAAGCTCCGCCAAGCGGCCGGCGCGGGGATTCGTGGTATTTTCTGTCAGGCAGGGACACTCCCTGCGGGGCTGGGTTGCGAGCGCGATAGCGGATACCGGGCACAGGTCAGCCGAGGCGCAGACGGACATTGGCGGCGGCGCGTCGCAGGTGTCCAACTGAAGCGGACGCAGCCAGTTGCGGTGACGAGCGCGGCATGGGCGGGGGTGTATATCCTCTGCTTCACTCCGCGGCGCGGGATGTAAACAGACGTGAACACCGGTGTGGGAAAAATGCACCGTAAGGTCTTGGAATCAGAGATTTACGGGCAGGGGGCATTTGGATGGGGAATTGCACTTACAGCTATGATCCAGTTGCCGGGAAGAGGGGATTTCGAAATGCACTCAATCGCGTGGTGGCCGACTTTGATTGTTCTCGCAGTGGCCACTTTCACGGACCTGAGGAGCCGGCGCATCCCCAACTGGCTGGTGCTTCCCTTCATGGTTGCGGGGATCGCCGTCTCGGGCTGGCTGCACGGGATGCACGGGATCGAACAGAGCTTCGAGGGCTTGGGCCTGGGCGCACTGCTTTTGGGCTTTCTTTGCTGGATGGGGGGCATGGGGATGGGCGACCTGAAGCTGTGCATGGCCATCGGCGCCTGGATTGGACCGTCGCAGTTGATGCTGGCGCTGGTGCTGACGGGGATTGTCGGCGGTTTGATGGCCATCTGCTGGGCCATCGCCGGCGGCTTTCTCGGCGAACTATTCCAGAACACGGGAGACCTGGTATTTGGGGTGAGGGAGCGCGGACTGCGCCCGCATCCGGAGTTGGTTCTCGATCATCCTTTGGCGCGTACGATGCCGTATGCGCCCGCAATTGCGATCGGAACGCTAATTTCGTTTTTTTCCCGTTAGGGACTGGAACCCGCCCATGGTGAATTTGCCGATATGTCAGCCTCAACGAAGTCGCCAGAAGTTATGTTCGAAGCCGCTGGGAGTCGGTTGCGCATGAACTCGCCTATTACCAGGCTGCCGGACGCGCTGAGCAGCGGATCGCTGTCGATTGGATTGATTGGTCCGGCGGCACAGCGCCGCGAGCCGATCGCGGCAGCGCTGGCCAGCCTGCAGGGGGCGTCCACGCGGGAGTTTCCGCACTATCCGGACCTGGACGATGTGCCGCGTCTGCTGGAGTCGAGTTTCGACGTCATTATTGTGGAGCTGGACAGCAATCCGGAACATGCGCTGGACCTGGTGGAAGCGATTTGCAGCAACAGCCCGGTGACGGTGATGGTTTATTCCGAGCAGGTGCAGCCGGAGATGCTGGTGCGTTGCATGCGCGCCGGGGCGCGGGAGTTCCTGACCCATCCGATTACGTCGAATTCGATTGCCGAGGCGATGGTGCGCGCCTCGGTGCGCCGCCCGTCGGGATTCGCGGTCAAGAAGACGGCGGGACGGCTGCTGGTGTTTGCCGGGGTCAAGGGCGGCTCGGGAGTCACCACGGTTGCGACCAACTTTGCCTTGTCGCTGGCGCAGGAGGCGGGCCACCGGACGGTGCTGATCGACCTGAATCTGCCGCTGGGCGACGCGGCGCTTGGCCTGGGTCTGTCTCCGATGTATTCGACCGCGAACGCGCTGGTGAATTCCAACCGGCTGGACGGGAACTATCTGTCGACGCTGCTGGCCAGGCACAGTTCGGGATTGGCGGTGCTGGGCGCGCCGGACAAGTACTCGACGGTGCAGGTGACCGAAGAAGCCGTGGAGCGGCTGGTGCATGTGGCGCGCCAGGATTTTGATTACGTGGTGATCGATGCGGGGTCGAGATTCGATGCGGCCATCAAGTCGCTGTTCGCGGCGGGAACCCAGGTCTACCTGGTGCTGCAGGTTGGCGTCTCCGAGCTGCGCAATGCGAACCGGTTGATCGCGGAGTTGTTGAAGTCGAGCGGGGCCAAGATCGACGTGGTGCTGAATCGATTTACGTCGCGCACGCTGAGCATTGACGAAGCCAGCATTGAGAAGGCGCTGACCATGCCGATTGCGTGGAAGGTGCCGGGCGATTATCCCGCCGCGCGCAACGCGCAGAACACGGCGACTCCGCTGGTGATGGAGGACTCGCCCATCGCGCGAGCGATCAAGCAGATGTCCAAGGCGGCGAGCGGCGTGCAAGAAGTTCCGGAAAAGAAGAAGCGATTCCATTTGTTCAAGTAGCAACGCAGGCACTGACGCGAGGGATGGCAAAACGTGGAACAACCAGAGCTTGAGAAGCTGAAGACGGACCTACACCGGACCCTGATCTCGAAGCTGGATCTGGAAAAGCTTTCGCGCGTCAACTCGCTGCAGGCGCGGCAGGCCGTGGCCGAGATGATCAACGAAATCGTGGTCAGCCAGCGGGTGCCGCTCAGCTTTGAACAGCAGGAGAGGGTCCAGGACGATCTGCTGGACGAGGTGTTCGGTCTGGGCCCGCTGGAGCCGTTGCTGAACGATTCGACTATCTCCGACATCCTGGTCAATGACAAGGATCATGTGTTTATTGAGCGCCGGGGGATCTTGCAGCGGGTGAACGTATCCTTCCGCGACGACCGGCATCTGCTGCAGATTATCGACCGGATTGTGTCTCGGGTGGGGCGGCGCGTGGATGAATCGTCGCCGATGGTGGATGCGCGTTTGCCGGATGGCTCGCGCGTGAATGCGATTGTTCCGCCGCTCGCTCTGGACGGGCCGGCGCTGTCGATACGCCGCTTCGGGTCGGGCCCGCTGGCTCCGAGCGCGCTGGTGGAGCTGAAGAGCATCTCCGCGGAGATGCTGGAGACGCTGGCTGCGGCGGTGCGTGCGCGCATCAGCATCCTGATTTCCGGCGGCACCGGAGCGGGCAAGACGACGCTGCTGAATATTCTGTCGCAGTACATCCCCAAGAACGAGCGGCTGGTGACGATTGAAGACGCGGCGGAATTGCAGCTGGCCATGGAGAACATCGTGCGCTGCGAGACCCGGCCGCCGAATATCGAGGGACAGGGTGCGGTGCGCCAGCGGCAACTGCTGATCAACAGCCTGCGTATGCGTCCCGACCGCATCATCATCGGCGAGGTGCGCGGCGAAGAGGCCTTTGACATGCTGCAGGCGATGAATACCGGGCACGAAGGATCGATGACGACGATCCACGCCAACACGCCGCGGGATGCACTGACCCGGCTGGAATCGATGGTGGCGATGAGCAGCTTGAATGTGCCGGAGAAGACGGTGCGCCAGCAGATTGCGTCGGCCATCGCCATCGTGGTGCAGGTGTCGAGAATGAGCGACGGCACGCGCAAGGTGGTGAACATCTCCGAGATCACGGGCATGGAAGAAAACGTGGTCAGCATGCAGGAGATATTCCGATTCAACCGGAAGGGAGTGGGTCCGGACGGCAAGGTGGTTGGGGTCTTCCAACCCACCCAGATCCGCCCGAAGTTTTTGGAGCGGCTGCGAATTGCGGGAATTTTCCTGCCGGCGGGCTTATTCGAGCAGACGCTGGAAGTGAACTAGGAGGGCCGGGCAATGAACGATATGTTGCTGCTGGTGGTGGTGGTGTTCGTGGGCGTGTTCGTGGTGCTGGCTCTGCTGCTGTTCGCGACCGGCGCCGGCGCGCTGCAGCGGACCAAGCAGACCCTCGCCAACCTGGAGTCGGTGCTGGCTTCGCACTCCAGGGATTCGCAGGACCAGATGGTGGATATCCGCAAGACCGAGCTGCTGAGCGCGGTGCCCTGGATGAATCGCTGGCTGCTGAGCATTGCGTTGGCGCCGAAGTTGCGCGCTCTGCTGTTGCAGGCCAATTTGAACTGGACGGCCGGGCGGCTGCTGCTGATGGGATCGATCTGCTTTGTGATTCCCGGATACCTGGTCTACGTGCGGACCGACAACGTGTTTTTCGGGCTGATGATGGGATTGCTGTGCGGCTTCGCCCCGTTTGCGTATGTGCTGCAGAAGCGGAAAAAGCGGTTCGAACTATTTGAACAAGGCCTGCCGGAGGCGCTGGACCTGATTGTGAGCGCGCTGCGCGCCGGCCACAGCCTGGTGGCCGCGCTGCGGCTGGTGGCCCAGGAAGCTCCCGATCCGATCGGCAGCGAGTTTCGAATCTGTTTTGAAGAGCAGAACTATGGGCTTGAGTTGCGCACCGCCATGGAAAACCTGGTGGAGCGGGTGCCGCTGCAGGACCTGAGAATCGTCGCCACCGCGATTTTGATTCAGAAAGAGAGCGGCGGCAACCTGGCCGAGGTGCTGGACAAGGCAGCGTCGGTGATCCGGGATCGGTTCCGCCTGCGCCGGCAGGTTCGGGTGCACACCGCGCAAGGCCGTCTGACCGGGATCATCCTTTCGATCCTGCCCGTCGTGCTCGGATTTTTGCTCTATCTCGTCAACCCGGAGACGATGAGCCTTTTGTGGAAGACGCCGGCCGGCCTGAAGCTGATGTACGTGGCGATAACGATGACGATCGTGGGCGGATTGATTATCCGCAAGATCGTGAACATGGAAGTGTGACGGTGAGTCATGGAACTGGTAGCCATTAGTTTCGTCGTGGTCTTCCTGCTGGTTACGAGCGGTGGCCTGCTGCTGTTCTATCGCCAGGCCATGGTGCAGCGCATCTCGGCCGTAGTGGCGCCGCGTCCGAGGCGCGGGGACTTGATGAGCACGATTCAGCAGACGGGCTCGTCGCTGAGCGGGATGGTGGAGCGGCTGGACCGGGTGCTGCCGCGCAGCGATGCGGAAGTCTCGATCATCCAAAAGCGTCTGATCCGGGCCGGGTACCGCAAGGATTCGGCGGTGAAGATTTTTTATGGGGCGAAGGTGTTGACGCCGCTGACCCTGTGCCTGCTGGCGGCGGTTTCGGGGTTTGCCGATGCGAGCCCGTTTTTTGCGTATGCGTCGGCGCTGGGCCTGGGATTTCTGGCGCCGGATTTCTGGCTGGGAAACCAGATCAAGAAGCGGCAGAAGCAGATCCGGCTGGGGCTGCCGGACGCGCTCGATTTCCTGGTCATCTGCATCGAGGCGGGACTGAGCATGGACCAGGCCACGGCGCGAACCGCCGAGGAGTTGCGCCTGGCCCGGCCGGCGCTGAGCGATGAGCTGGACATTGTGGTCCTGGAACAACGAGCGGGGCGCATGCGGTCCGAGGCCTGGCGACAGTTTGCGGACCGAACCGATGTCGATACGGTGCGGGTCCTGGTGTCGGTCCTGGTGCAATCGGAGCAGTTGGGGACCAGCGTGGCAAAAACGTTGCGGATTCATGCCGATACGCTGAGGGTTCAGCGGCGGCAGCAGATTGAGGAGCAGGCAGCCAAGACCAGCATTAAGTTGGTGTTTCCCCTGGTGCTGTTTATCTTTCCGTCGCTGTTTGTGGTTGTGCTGGGGCCTGAGGCGATTATCATGGCTCAGTCGTTCAGCACCTATTTTCAATAGATCGAAAGGAGACTTGACGTGGACAATATTACGATTATCCGGATTGTTGGCGGCGTGCTGTTTGTCATCGTGCTGATTTTCCTCATTCAGCGTCGTCGCACCAAGGTTCACTAGCCGAGTCGTCCTGACGGCGTAAGTCAGTGGCCCGTGGTGAAAGCCGCTTCGCTCGCAAGACCGAATGCCAAGCGGCTATCAAGGGAAGTATTTTTCCTGAAGGGGTTGCAGGTTATCGGCTTCACCATGGGCTGTCGCATTTGAAAGTGGCTTCGGACTTCGGGCTGAACCATGACTGAGTCAGTGTCTTTTCGATTCTGGCAAGGCAGAACGATTTTGCATCTGTTGGCACCGGAGAAGTGTTTCCAACGGATGGAGTGGATTCCCAGAGGACTGCAGGTTGGACGGCGCTACAACTCTCGCCGAGGTTCGGAATTTATGGAACGACGGAAGTATTGTGTGTACAACCAAACCCGCGAATGCTTCCTCAGCCTCGGCGTCACCGCGGCGGACACTCCGTTTGCGCGCCTGAAGGGTTTGATTGGGAAGTTGAGCGTCCGCTCGGATGAAGGAATCTGGGTGGTTCCGTCGAACGGGGTTCACACCGTGGGAGTGCTGGTCCCCCTCGATCTGATTTATCTGGACAACCAGCATCGCGTCATTCATGTGGTGGAGCATTTTCCGACGTTTCGCATTGCTCCCTTGCTGGCCAATACGGAAAGCGTGCTGGAGTTGGCCGCCCACACCATTTATTCGTCGCAGACCCAGGTGGGGGACCAGCTTCTAATTTGCGTCGCCGAGGAGATGGAGCAGTGGCTCGGCCCGGCGTCGGCACAGAGAACGGGAACGGGTTGATCTGGACCACGGAGGAGTAGCGTGACGCCAGTGAAGCGTTGGTTCGAGTGGCTGTTTTCAGAGGATCGCCGGCAAGCCAAGCGGCACAAATCTCTCCCGCTGGTGGCCTATTACTGGGACGGGGCGGAACCGGTGGCGCACGGAATTCTCGATGCGAGTTTGACCGGGATGTACCTGTTGACCAAGCAGCGCTGGTATCCCGGCACGGTGGTTACCATGACGCTGCAGCGGGCGCGCGCGGCGAAGAGCGATCCGGAGCGATCGATTGCGGTGAATGCGCGGGTCGTTGCGCTCCGGCAGCGACGGCGTCGGCCTGGCGTTCCTTCCGTTGCAGCGGCAGGAGTCGCGCCGGACCTTCGATTCATCCATGCACGCAGTCGACGAAAAGGTGCTGCACCAGTTCTTCCATCGGGTGCAGGAGGACATGGGGGACGGAGCGCATGAGGCGTGTTCCCGCCGGGCTGCGCTCGGTGCGGCTTCAGCGGGGAAGGCCGGGGCGCTGAGTTCCCGGGGGGAGCGTTGGCTGCGGAGCGGCGAACGCGAGTGGTGGAAGGGATCCCCGATTCGTGAATTGGGACGGGTGGAGAGCGGCGCTATTCCGTTTCTTCGGGAATGATGAGGAGGACTTCGACCGCAGCGACCTGGCCATTTTGCCGGGCCGGCCGGAACTCCCACTGCTGCAGCGCGCTGAGCAGGAACTTGGCTTTGGCGAACTCCTC